>JAUNJM010000011.1 GCA_030533265.1 Ruminococcus sp.
CTGCTCTCTGTAACAATCGTCGTAAACTTCAGCTTCCTTAGGCAAAGATTTATCGGACACTATTTACACTAAAAGCATATCACTTTTTTGTATTTGTGTCAAGCAAAATAAAAATACTACTCTTTTTTTGTATAAATAACTAAAAAACACCTTGACAAGTCATGAGAATTATTATACAATATTAATATGCATTATGTTTATATATTTTGGTATGATTTTTAAGATCATGTTCTTTTTTATATAATTATTTATGCTTTTAGTAACTTTAAAATTCAATATTGTGGGAAATGTGATTTGTTTTTAAAACGGATGATGTTTCCTGACTTTCTAAGAAGGAGGAAAAACTATACATGGACAAAATTAGTATAGGAATGGCAGTTTTGTTGTGCGTAATTGCTCTTTTAGTCGGTGCGGTAATTTGTGGCTTCATTTGCTTTAAGCTTGGTATAAAGTATCGTAAAAAAACAGCTGAAGCAGCATTGGGTTCTGCTGAAAAGGAAGCAGAAAAGATAGTTGAAGATGCAAAGAAAAACGCTGAAAGCCTCAAGAAAGAAGCTCTTGTCGAAGCAAAAGACGAAATACATAAAGCAAGACAGGAAACTGAAAGAGAGCTTAAAGAACGCAGAAGCGAAGTGTCAAGACAGGAAAGACGTATTAACCAGAAAGAAGAAACTATCGACCGTAAGCTTGATTCAATGGAAAAGAAGGAAGAAACACTCCAGAAAAAACTGAAAGCCGCTGACGAAAAAATGGAAGAGGCTGACAGAATCAAGAATTCACAGCTTGATATGTTGGAGAAGATTTCCCAGTTTACAGTTGAACAGGCAAAGGAATACCTCCTGCAGAACCTTGAGAATGAACTGGTTCATGAAAAGGCAGTCAAGGTATCAAACTTTGAAACTCAGATCAAGGAAGAGTGTGAAAGCAAGGCAAGACAGTATATTTCACTTGCTATTGCAAGATGCTCGGCAGATCAGGTTTCAGAAACAGCCGTTTCAGTTGTTCCGCTTCCTAACGACGAGATGAAGGGAAGAATTATCGGACGTGAAGGACGAAATATCAGAACAATCGAAACACTTACAGGTGTTGATCTGATAATTGATGATACTCCTGAGGCAATTACGCTTTCGTGCTTTGACCAGGTAAGAAGAGAAGTTGCAAGAATTGCACTTGAAAAGCTTATTCAGGACGGAAGAATTCACCCGACCCGTATCGAAGAAACTGTTGATAAGGCAAGACGTGAAGTTGAGCATAAGATCAAGCAGGAAGGTGAAAGAGCTGTTCTTGAAACGAATGTACACGGTCTTAACCATGAGCTTATAAAGCTTATCGGAAGACTCAGATTCAGAACAAGTTATCGTCAGAACGTGCTTCAGCACTCAATCGAGGTAGCACATCTTGCCGGAATGATGGCATCTGAGCTTGGTGTTGACGCTAATCTTGCAAGACGAGCAGGATTGCTTCACGACATCGGAAAGGCACTTAGCTATGAGATCGAAGGCTCTCATGTACAGATCGGTGTTGATGTATGTAAGAAGTATAAGGAAAATCCTGAGGTTATTCATGCTATCGAGGCACATCACGGTGATGTGGAAACAAAAACTGTCGTAGCAGCACTTGTACAGGCTGCTGACGCAATTTCTGCTGCAAGACCTGCAGCAAGAAGCGAAAACTATGAAAACTATATCAAGCGTCTGCAGAAGCTTGAGGAAATTTGTACTTCGTATGATGGAGTAGAAAAATCCTTTGCAATCCAGGCAGGACGTGAAGTCAGAATCATGATATCTCCTGAAAAGGTAAATGATGAAAAGATGGTTCTTGTTGCAAGAGATATTGCAAAGAGAATTGAGGACGAAATGGATTATCCGGGCCAGATAAAGGTCCACCTCATTCGAGAGAGCAGAGCTGTCGAATATGCAAAATAAGAAGAATCTGACGGACAATTTAATATTGTCCGTCATTATTATTTTATATCAGTAAATAAGGTTGGTAATGATGTCATTTGAGAAAATAGAAAATATATTGAATAGTATTGATGAGTTTGTCTGGGGAATACCGCTCATCGTGTTGATAATATCTGTAGGAATATACCTTACGATAAGGCTTAGGCTTATGCAGCTTATCCGCTTGCCGAAAGCCTTGAAGTATATGTTTTCCAACGAGGAAAAAGGTGAGGGGGAAATATCGAGCTTTGCGGCACTCTGTACGGCACTTTCTTCAACTATCGGAACAGGTAATATCGTTGGAGTTGCAACGGCTGTAGGTATCCTGTCAGGTGGACCGGGAGCGTTGCTCTGGATGTGGGTTGCAGCGTTCTTTGGCATGGCAACAAAGTTCTCGGAAGGTTTTCTTGCCATAAAGTACAGAAAAATTGATAAGAACGGTCATGCACTCGGTGGACCTTTTTATTATATCGAAAAGGGCATGGGTGCAAAGTGGAAATGGCTTGCAAAGGTATTTGCGTTTTTTGGTGCTTGCGTTGGTATATTCGGAATCGGAACCTTCTCGCAGATAAACGGTATCTCATCGGCTGTCCAGAATTTCTTTGACCCTGAAAGAGCACACACGATTTCAATTTTTGGAAGTCAATACACCTGGGCAGTAGTCGTTTCGGGACTGCTTGTGACTGTCTGTGCGGGACTTGTAATAATCGGTGGTATAAAAAGAATTTCAGGCGTTTCACAGATCGTCGTACCTTTTATGGCTTGTGTTTATATCATTTCATGTCTTATACTTATTTTCGTAAACGTTGAGAAGTTACCTCATGCCGTTGCAACGATTTTAAAGTCGGCATTTGATTTTAAAGCCGTTGCAGGTGGTACGATACCAATGTTTATGGCAATAAGAATGGGCGTTGCAAGAGGAATTTTCTCGAATGAATCAGGACTTGGTTCTGCACCTATAGCTGTTGCTGCCGCTAAAACCAAAGAACCTGTAAGACAGGGACTTGTATCAATGTGCGGTACTTTTATCGACACGATAATAGTATGCACCATGACCGGAATGGCAATTATCATGATGGGCTCTTATGAAGCAATAAACCCTGTTACAGGTAAGCCCTTTGAGGGCGTGGAGGTTACTACTCACGCTTTCCAGCAAGGATATTCATTTCTGCCTGAAAAGATACCGGCATTTGTGCTTATGGTATGCCTTGTGTTCTTTGCGTTTACGACTATACTGGGTTGGAATTACTATGGTGAACGCTGTTTCGAGTATCTTACAAACGGCAATAAGAGAGCAGTCAAGACTTACAGATGCCTCTATATTCTT
Organism: Ruminococcus sp.; assembly: GCA_030533265.1. Classification (GTDB taxonomy): domain Bacteria; phylum Bacillota; class Clostridia; order Oscillospirales; family Ruminococcaceae; genus FB2012. The sequence goes on from JAUNJM010000011.1 coordinate 3,271, forward strand.
GCTGTATTCATCGGTCCTTATATGACCGTTTCAGCCGTGTGGACTGTTGCTGATATTTTCAACGGCATGATGGCACTGCCGAATCTGATTGCAATAGTTGCATTGAGTGGGATTATCGTTACGGAAACAAAGGATTATTTTAAAAGACTTAAAACCGAAAACAAATAAAAAAAGAGAGATTGCAGAAAAATGCAATCTCTCTTGTTGTTTGTAAAACTATTCGTCGATTTCTTCAACAGCGTCTTCGATTTTATCGAGAGTTTCTTCAACACCCTCAGTAACCTCTTCAACAGCGTCTTCGATCTTTTCAGCAGTTTCGTCCTCATATTCATACTCATCAGAACAGCCACAGCAATCGTCACAACATTCGTCAAAGTCTTCATCTAATTCTTCATAATCGTAATTATCAAGTTCTTTACGCTTTTTGAGAGCGAAAACTACAGCAGCACCGGCAGCGATTGCACCGAGAGCAGCAAAAACCTTAAATCCACTTGCCATATAAAACAACTCCTTTTTTTACAATGATACAATATATTTGTATGGACTACAATTATTATAACACATTGACTCTGAATAATCAAGCACTTTTCACAAATATTTCATAAAACAGGCTCACATATTTCCGGTAAGATTCATGATTATGCTTATCGCAGAAATCGGGGCAGTTTCGCATCTTAGAATACGGTTGCCAAGACCGATAGTGATAACACCATTTTGGATACAGAAATCAGCTTCCGACTGATCAAAGCCACCCTCGCTTCCGATAAAGACTCCTACAGTTGAATGTGACTTCAATCCGATCTCGTTGAGATTCCTGCCACCCTTTTCATAGCACATCAAAGGGAAATCGGTTTGCGACAAGAGTTCAACGCATTTGTTAAAGTCTATTATATCCTCGACATGTGGAATTATACCTCTGCCTGACTGTTTTGCAGCCTCAAGTGCGATTTTCTGCAAACGCTGACGTTTTTTATCAAAGCCTTTTTTATCAGGTCTTGAAACGCATCTTGATGTGATAACCGGATATATTTTTTTAGCACCGAGTTCAATAGCCTTCTGCACGATAAAATCAAGCTTATCACTCTTAGGAACAGCCTGAAAGAGAATAAGGTCAATATCAGGTTCAGCTGAGGACTTGCAGGAGCTTACTATTTCACATACAACCTCAGAGTCACTGATGCTTTGTATAGTTGTAGTATATTCGATACCGTCATTGCAGACGATAAGCTCATCACCGAGCCTCATACGCAGACTTCTGCCGATATGAACAGCGTCACTTCCGTTTATAACAGCAGTGTCTTGTGATATATTGTCTGAAAAGAATCTTGGCATAAACCTGCTCCTTCCGTTTTTATTTTAACACAATACCAGTATATCATAAGTGAAAAAACAATTCAATAAGTTTCATATTTGATACAACTAATTTTCACATTAACATCACAAACACAGGTTAATATAGAAACATCAAAGAGATTGAAATAAACTCAAAAGCTTTGATGAACTTTTTCCTCCAAGATATGTAGGCTTAATTACCCCAAGCCTTCATATAGATCCGATGCGTGATCATTGGATTCTCCCCTATAATTTTATTTTTGGCATCCACTTTCAAAAAGAGGTGGATGTCTTTTTTGTTGCTTTTTCGATTGACAGTTGTTGATTAATGTAATATAATGATTATGTATATCTTGAATTTCAAAGGAAATGGTGTAATATGAACTTTTTTTGTATAGCGTTTTTCATATCGGCATTGCAGATTAATCTCAGCTTGTGGGTGAATTATGCAGTGAAATTTATCGGTATGCTGTTTTTCATAGGAGGAATATTTGAAATATCAGGCTTGAACATAAGCTTCAAGAAGTTTTTGAATCCTGCACTTATATTGGCAGGACTTTCAGCAGTCTTTGCAGTTATGTTCCTTGCGTTTGGCATAAACAGTGTTCTGCTCAATACAGTGAGCATTAGTGGAGCAGTAGTCGGTACTGCGGTCACACTGTTTTCTCTCGGTTTTCAAAAAGCACTGATAAGGGAAATTTCAGCCGATGAGCAGATAGTCAATGACTTGTCACTTGTGAAAAGATTTTCTAAAACGTGGAATAAGCTTGCAGTTATAACGCTTGCAAATCTTGCATTTGACCTCGTGAACCGACTTGTTTCTGTAAGTGTGGTAGCTGACGTTTCGGGATTGCTCATGGCAATAAGCAAGATAGTTATGTATATATTTGCACTTGTTATTCTGTCATCTGCAAACAAGATGAGAATAGATTTCAATAAAACTCACGGCTTTTAGTGAAGAAAGGTAAGATATAATGCTTTCGATAATAATTCCAAGCTATAATGAGGAAAAAAACATAGAAAAAACATTCGCTGTTGTTACAGAGGTGCTTGAGGCTAATGGAATTGACTTTGAGATAATTTTCATTAACGATGGCTCATCTGATTCGACATGGCAGAAGATATCGGATCTTGCACATGAAAATGATAACGTGACTTCTGTTGATTTCAGCAGGAACTTCGGCAAGGAAAGTGCAATTTTTGCAGGTCTTGAGATTGCTTCGGGTGATGCCTGTGTGCTTATGGATTGCGATCTCCAGCACCCACCTGAAACTATCATTGAGATGTATAACATCTGGAAGAACAATGATGTTGATATTGTTGAGGGCAGAAAAAAGAGCCGTGGCAAGGAAAGCAAGCTTTATAAGTGCTTTTCAATGCTTTTTTACAGGATATTGAACAAATCATCAGGTCTTGATATGGACTCGGCATCTGATTTCAAACTGCTTGACCGCAAGGTTGTTGACGCACTCAATAAAATGCCCGAGCGATTGACATTTTTCAGAGCGATGTCAAGCTGGGTAGGATTCAGAACGGAGAAGATTTATTTTGAGGTAGCTGAGCGTCAGGAGGGCAAGTCGAAATGGTCAGCACGCTCACTGTTTCGTTATGCAATAAACTCGATAACATCATTCACCAGTGCACCTCTGCACCTTGTAACCGTGTTTGGTATTATCTCATTTATCATATCTGTGGTGTTGGGTATAGACACTCTTTATAATAAGATATGGGGCAATTCAGAAGCAGGTTTCCCGACAGTTATCATACTCCAGTTGCTTACAACAAGCATTATAATGTTCAGTCTGGGGATAATAGGATATTACATTTCTAAAATTTATGAGGAAATAAAAAATCGTCCTCGCTATATCATCACAAAAATTGTAAAAAAAGACAAAGAGGAGCAATAAATGAAATCAACTGTTCAGTTAGGAGAAAAGAGGTCCTTTGCGAATAAGCTGAGAGGATTTTTCAGCAACAGGTGGACGTATCTTGTGGTATTCCTGATACCTGTGTTAATAATGTATGCAGTTTATGCGATATTCAGAGTCCACCCATTCGGCTCAAATTCAGTTCTCATACTTGACCTTAATGGTCAGTATGTCTACTATTATGAAGCGTTCAGGGACTATATTCACGGTGGAGATGAGCTGTTTTATAACTGGTCAAGAAACCTCTCAGGAGAGATGTTCGGAGTATTTGCTTATTATCTTGCAAGTCCGTTCATGCTGATAATTTGCCTTTTACCGAGAACGTGGATGTGCGGTGCAATAGAAACATTGCAGCTTCTCAAAATGGGAACGGCAGCAGTGACGTTTGCTCTTTTCCTGAGGAAAACTGCAAAGCCTAAAAATGTATCGGTAATCGTTTTCAGCTCGTGCTATAGCCTTATGGCGTACATGGTGGTACAGCTTATGAACCCGATGTGGCTTGATGGTCTTATTCTCTTGCCACTGATTTGCCTGGGAGTCCATAAGCTTGTGGATGAGGGCAAGGTACTGCTGTTTACCATATCGTTGGCACTGATGTTCATAACACATTTTTATATCGGCTATATGATGGGCATTTTCACGTTCATGTATTTCCTGTTCTATTGTTTTACAAAGAAAAGACGTATTTTTCCTGAGAGATTTTTCGGAGCAGTCGTTAAATTTGCACTTGGTACGCTTGTTGCACTTTTATGTGCAGCGATTGTTCTTATCCCGGTATACAATTCGCTCAAGCTGGGTAAGTTTGAGTTCACTGAGCCTGATTACTCGCTTGCAACACAGTTCGATTTCCTGTCAGTGATAACAAAAATGTTCCCGCTCACATACGATTCTGTAAACGTTCAGGGTATGCCGATGCTTTATTGTGGAACTATGACAATCATGCTGATACCACTGTTTTTCATGAACAAAAGAATTTACATCAAGAAAAAAGTCGGACTTGGTATTCTTTCGGTGATGCTGATAATATGTATGTATATCCGACCTGTTGATATGGTGTGGCATGGTTTTCAGATGCCGAACTGGTTACCGTTCAGATACTCCTTTGCTCTGTCATTTGTATTTCTGATAATGGCGTTTGAAGCCTTTGAGAACATCAGAGGTATCACGGCTAAAGAAATCGGAGGAGTGTTCTTTGGAATACTTGTGTTCCTTTTCTGGTGTGAGCGTGAAAACTATGAGCATTTTCAGATATTTGAAACATACGGTACAGAAAATACCCATACAATACCACAGGGAATATGGGGTTCTTTGATAGCAATAAGCATATATTTTCTGTTGCTGTATCTTTTCAGAAAGAAACGCAGAGCGTCAAAATTCCTGTGCATTTCGACCTGTATTCTCATTGGCGGAGAGCTTACCATAAACACAATGGATACGCTGAACAAAGCGAATATGGAGGTTTCATACAGTGCGTATACAAGCTATGAGCCTTATATGAGCAACACAAGAGATGCAGTCAAGAAGCTGAAAGCAACTGATTCTGAGCCGTTTTATCGTATGGAATCAACCTTCCACAGAACAGTGAATGACCCTATCGGAGCAGGTTATTATGGTCTGTCACATTCGAGTTCAACAATGAACGCACCTGTTCTGACAATGCTCAAACAGCTTGGCTTTGCATACGGTGGTCACTCGACATGCTATATCGGAAAGACTTATATTACCGATGCACTGTTTGATATAAAATATGTAATGGACAAGACTGATGATGACGGTGGGAATTGTTATATCAGCCGTGATGTAAAGGTACCGCAAGATTATAAGCAGGTGCTTGAAGTGCCTGAAAACGGAGCAGTTTACAGATTCTCTGAGAACCCTTATGCACTGGGACTCGGAATCGTTTCGGACGGCAGGATAAATGAAATAAAGCTTGATGAAAACAATCCTTTTGAGAATCAGAATCTTGTTCTGAGTGCTTTGACGACCGATAAGGACATAACACAGTATTTCACAAGAATAATGCCTTATAATCGTGAAACAGAGAATATGAAGGCTTCAAAGCTTTCTGATGGTCACAGGGCCCTTGGATATGAGGATGAGGATATAGCAGAGTGTCATGTGGATTTCCTTCTTGAAATGGACAAGACTTCAGAGCTTTATATGTACTTGCCTACGGTTTATGAACGTGAATGTAACATCTGGGTTCAGAAGGAGTCAGAGTATCAGGAAGGTTCAAACGAGATGAATTTTGCAGGACAGTTCTTCGTCGGAGATAATTATGCGATAATGAATCTCGGAGAGTTTGAAAGCGGAGAAAAGGTCAGGGTAAGAATCACCCTTGCAAATGAGGATAATGTTGCATACTGGCTTGACGAGTTGTTCTATACTTTCGATAAAAATCAGTTTGAATCTGATATTTCAACATTGCAGAAAAAGGTCTGGGACGTGACCTACCATAAGGGTGGAAACGTTGAGGGTACCGTTGAGGCACTGTCGGACGGTGAGTATCTGTTCACCACCATTCCACAGGAAAACGGCTGGATAGTCAAGGTCAATGGCAAGCAGGTAAAGACTTCAACTGCTCTTGATTGTCTTATAACAATACCACTCGAAAAGGGTAAAAATACTATTACAATGGAGTTCAGTCCCGATTATTTAAGACTGGCAGTGATCCTCTCTATAGCAGGGCTTGTTATTATTGCAGTGATATTTGTATTCGAGTATAAGAATGGCGTTATCATTAACAAATTGCTGAAAAAATCGACCGTATCTGATGAATAAACATATTTTTCTTCGTTGACATTTCACGCATGAAAATAGTATTATTAAAAGTACAAGCTTATTATCAAATATGTTTAGGAAAGGGTGTTTTTTATGGCAGAGAATAAATTTTGCAGAAAAAAACTGACTGAATCAGGTGGGGGTATCTGTTTTTTAGCGTTTTTATCATTGCTTGTGTCCGTAATGGGACTTATAATGGAGTTTCTTGGAACACTGGGTTATAACAGATATTCAGATGTTGAGCAGAACTATGTTTTTGCATCAAATTTAAGTGATTATATTTTCACCTACGAAAAATCAATAATAACTGCTGTAATCTCACTGATAACGTTTATCGTATTTCTTGCATACAGAAAGAAGAAAAAGATTGGTGCAGACTTTTCAATGATGCTTATATTCTCATCATTAGTCTGTGCAATAAAGCCTTTGGCGTTTCTTGTGTATGTGTTCAACGACAGCGAGTTTTTAGAGCTTTTCAGTGAATCAGGCGACAGCAGAACGTTTCTTGCAATAATGACAGTTCTTATCCATGCTTTGCCACTTATATCGTGTCTGTTTTTGCTTATCTGCGGACTGGTTATTGCACTGAAGCTCATAAGAGAGGATTTCAGAGCAGAAGTACCTGTTCTGACATTTGAAAAAACAGTAGTTGAAAGTATAGAAAAGCCTGATTACGAGGTAAAAAACAATAATTATCCTCAGCAATCTGACGAGGCACCGACAAATGCAGTTGCCGTTTCAGCAGATATTACGCCAGAGCAGTCTGAGGGGAAATGTCCTGCTTGTGGTGCAAAGCTAAAACCCGATGCTAAGTTCTGCCAGTTGTGTGGTGAAAAAATTGTATAATGAAAAACACGTTCCAAATTAATGGAACGTGTTTTTTATATGCTCAGCTTTGAAAAAATGCCTGAGAAAATGGGCACGGCAAAAGAGAAACCTACAGATACAAGCCACATTGTAGGCCCGGGTCTGACGAGTGCAAAAACTCCGCTTAAAAACGGTATGTATATGCACAGAAGCAGACAGATGATTGATACTGCTACGGCAAAAAGCATGAACGGATTTGAGAAAAACGGTACTGAAAACAATGTCTTTTCCTCGCTTTTACATTCAAAAACGTGAATAAGCTGGGATACGATCAGCGTTATCATTGCACCTGTTCTTGCTTGCGGAAGAGTGTATCCCATTTTTAAAAGACAGGTGAAGCTTGCAAGCGTGCAGAGTCCGATAAGTATACCACGAATGACTATTCTGGTGAGAAGTCCGCCCTTGAAAAAGCTGTCTGATTCTTTTCTCGGAGGCCTTTGCATAACCGATTTCTCTCCGGGCTCAAGACCTAAAGCAACAGCAGGAAGACCGTCCGTAACGAGATTTACAAGCAGAATCTGTGCAGGAACGAGTACAATCGGGAGTCCCATGATTATTCCACCGAACATGGTCAGCACCTCTCCGATATTGCAGGAGATGAGGTATCTGACAAACTTTCTGATATTCTGGTAAATCGTCCTGCCTTCTTCAACGGCGTTTACAAGCGTTGCAAAATTGTCGTCAAGCAGAATAACGTCGGCGGCCTGTTTTGTAACATCAGTACCCGATACCCCCATAGAAACTCCGATTGACGATTCCTTTATCGCAGGAGCGTCATTCACGCCGTCACCTGTCATTGCACAGACGTTTCCCTTTGCTTTGAATGCCTTGATAATCCTCAGCTTGTGTGCAGGGGAAACTCTTGCGTAGACGGCTGTTTTGTCGATGATTTCACAAAGCTGTTCATCAGTCATATTGTCAAGCTCATTACCGGTAATACACAGGTCACCTTCCTGCATTATGCCGACCTCTTTTGCAATGACAGAGGCGGTCAGCTTGTGATCTCCTGTTATCATGACGGTTTTGATGCCTGCTTTCTTACAAAGCCTTACAGACCTTTTAGCCTCGGCTCTTGGAGGGTCAGCCATGCCCATAAGTCCAAGAAATACGGACTTATCGTTGCGTATTTCGCAGAAACCAAGTACCCTCAGACCTGAATTTGCCATGCTGTCATTCTTTTTCATAATAAGCTGTCTGTCCCTTGCAGTGAGAGGCGCAAGCTCTTCAGAACTGTCTGAAAGCTTATATCCGCAACTCTTGATAATAACATCAGGTGCACCTTTTTTGTATGTTATCTGCTCACCCTCCGAGTCGGTACAGATTACGGACATGAATTTGGTATCGCTGTCAAAAGGCTGTTCGTCAATACGTTTTAGCTGTATGTTTTTGCTGTCGATACCTGCCCGTGCTGAAGCAGTCAGTATAGCAGCCTCGGTCGGATCGCCGATAGCCTGATATTTTGAAACAAGTCCATTTCTGTTGCGTCCCGAAGCAGGTGATGAAACGGAAAATCTTGCGTTATTGCACACAGCACCACAAATAAGCATTTCGTTTAAAACGGCGTTATCCCATGCCATGATAAGCTTACCGTCAGAGTTTATAACACCGTCAGATCCTTTATCTTTCGGGAATATATATTCAGCCTCGTCGTTGCTCAACGTATAAGCGTGAGTAACGGTCATCTTGTTCATTGTAAGAGTACCTGTTTTGTCGGTACAAATAACAGTCGTACAGCCAAGCGTTTCGACAGAGTGAAGCTTATGGACAAGAGCCTTTCGTTTGAGCATTTTTCTCACTGCCATAGCCAGAGCGATAGTTACCGTAGCAGGCAGGCCCTCAGGGATTGCTGCAATGGCAATCGTTATGCCTGTCATCAGCATATCAAAAACAGGCTCACCTCTTATGACGCCTGCCAGAAAGACTATGATACATACTCCAAGACAGATTATTGCAAGAGTTCTGCCAAGCTCACCCAGCTTTTTTTGCAGAGGCGTCTGCTCCGAATAAATATTTTCAAGCATTTTGGAAACCTTGCCCATCTGAGAACGTTCACCCGTTGCAACAGCCTGAAGACGTCCCCAGCCTTTTGTAGCAACCGAACCCATGTAGCCCATGTATGTCAGATTGAGGTTAGAAAAGTCAACCTGAGTTGTACGGGCAACCTTCTCGGCAGGTAAAGCTTCACCTGTCAGAATAGATTCATCGCAGGTGAGTGACTTGGCACTGAGAATGAATCCGTCACAGGGTATACGGTCACCGGCTTCCACCTCGAAAACATCGCCGACAACTATCTGTGACGCAGGAATAACCGAGAGCTTGCCATCACGGTAAACCTTGGCATTGGGTGCAGTCATTGCCTCGAGTTTTTCAAGCGTTTTTTCGCACCTGTATTCCTGTATGAATCCCAGAATTGCGTTGACTACGACGATTATCATAATGGGAATCGCATCGGCATATTCACCGAGCAGTACGGAAATGACCGTTGCGACCAGTAGTATCATGACCATAACATCATGAAATTGTCCTGCAAAAATTTTTAGGACGCTGTTTTTATTTTTAGCAGAAAGCCTGTTCTCACCGTGTGCCGACAGTAATTCAAAAGCCTCCTCACTGGATAATCCGATTGTTTCTTCTGTCGGATTGTTTACGTGCAGGTCTTTTTTCAGAACCTCAAGCATATATTATCTCCTTCCTTTCTTCTTTGGCAATGCAACGTTCAGTTCGCTTTGCAGGAGCGACTCTTTTTTTTTGATGTTGCGTAAGGGTAGTCCTGAGTAAATTTTATTCAGCTCTGACTGAAAAAATGCTTGTTTTTCTGAAATTATAAATCTTTACATTATAGTTGTTATTAACATAAAATGATTAATAAAATGTTAAACTTTGTGCAACTTGTTGAAAATAATCCTGAAAGTGATATAATAAAAGTATAGAAAAGGTATATCCTGTCGGAGGGAGGAGTGCTTTATGATTATTCTGAAGGGCAAAGCAGTTCAGGGTGGAATTTCAAAAGGCAGAGTTTGTTTTCTGCAGAACAAAAAGGCGGTAGTATATAAATATGACGTCGCAAATCCCTATCCTGAGATTGAACGGTTTGAGCTTGCAAAATCAAAAGCACTAAGTGAGCTGAAAAGGGCATACCATGATGCTTCTGAAAGACTTGGCAGTGAAGATGCAGAAATATTACTTTCGCATCAGGTTATACTTGATGATGCAGACTTTAGCAGTATGGTCATAGCAATGATAAAAGATTTCAGGATCAATGCAGAGTTTGCTGTTGTGAAAACGGCAAGAGAGTATTCAAAAATTCTTTGCAGATCCGGATTTGATTACATAAAAAGCCGTACCGAAGATATAAAAGATGTCAGCAGGAGAGTGGTCAGGCATATACTTGGTTTGCCACAATCGGACTTGACTGTTCTGGAAAACTGCATTTTGTTTGCCGATAGACTTCTGCCGTCAGAGGTAGTATCTCTTGCAGATAAAAATATTCCTGCTATATGCCTGAAGCATGGGGTGGAAAGCTCTCATGCAGTGATTATGGCACAGAAAATGAATGTTCCTGTTGTTATTGGTATCAGATCCGATCTGAGTTGGTGTGACGGAATGACGGCAATGGTTGACGGTTACAACGGGGTTGTATACATTGAGCCTGATGATGTTACAGAGAAAAAACTTTGGTATATAGGACACAAAACAAAAGTCCTGTGATTATTAAAATCACAGGACTGATTTTTTTATTAATTGTCGCTCTGACTTGAAGCTACTCGTTTAAGAGGCTCGGTTTCAAGGCCCGGGTCATTTGATTCCTTTGCCTTGGAAGACAGGTCATCAGCGATTCTTTTGAACACCTTGAAGCTTCGGTTATAGCTTTTTGTCATGTCCTCAAGCGAGGTGCTTATTGTAGCAATAGGGTTGCGGATTGAAAGAACAACGTCATTAGGCATATTTTCAAATTTCACCTGTTCGGCAAACAGCTTCATGTTGAGTGACAGCCCTTGAGAAGTGATATAATCGTTGTCCTCAAAGTCTTTTTTTAGATCATTTTTCATAATGTCTGTTACCTGTTTGTCTGAGTTTGAATCGGTGATATACAGCATACAATCTGCTGTCTGTAGCATTGCAATAAACTTTGATTGATTTGATACCATAAGTTCATCATGACTTTGTCTGTCAAGTGGAGCAGATATTACCGAAACACAGACCTTGCCATCGTCATTGACATCGTCGGTATACTGTTCAAAAAAAGCCTGTAGTTCTTCCTGGCGGTATTCAAGACCGTTGTTGGCAACCATCATGACAGTGAGATCGGGTTTGACTTTGCTAAGAGTGCTATATGTTATATACCCTGCAGCCAGCACTAGAAAAGCGACAAAAATCACGATATACTTGTTATGAAACCAGAAGTTAGATAGCCTTTCTATACCATGAAGCTCACGTTTTTGCTGATGCTGTTCTCTGATGCTTTCAGACTCGTCGATAACACCGCTTTTAAGCTTGATAAGCTCTATTTTTTCTGACTGAATACGTTTTTCACGTTGTTTTTCAAGCTCCTTCTGACGTTCAGCCTCAGCAATACGCTCAGACTCTTCGAGCTTACGTTGTTTTTGCTGTTGCTCGGCAAGCTGTTTTTCATATTCATAATCGTCATCAGGGATAAGTCTGTTGTCCATTGCAAAACCTCATTTCATGACATAATTAAACTAAAAAGATTATATCCCATATTTGTGAACTGGATATTAACATGACTGCAATGGAATGGATTCACAGTTGAGTTTTCGGAAAGTTTATAGTATAATAGAATAAAAATTCAGGAGTGTTTATGATGAAAAGATTATTTAATATAGCATTTTGTCTTGCGACGTTGTTTATATTTGCAGGGTGCAACAAAGCCGACACTTTGCAGAAGGATGTCAAAAGCGTAAGGCAAATACTTGAGAGCGTTGCACGCAAAAGCGAAGATAAAGCCCTTGATGAAACAGCGTGTTTTGATGACGGGATATTCAGGGATAACTGTAAAAAGCTTTACGGCATCGACTATTCAGAGCTTGCTGACGGTGGTATAATGTATGTATCAGACGGAGGCTCAGCAGATGAGATTTCGATAATAAAGATGAAAGAAAATCATGAGAGAGCAGTGCAGGTTCTTGAAAAGAGAGCTGAAAAACGAGTTCGTGATTTCACAGGCTATAAGCCGGATGAGCGTGCAAAAATCGAAAATGCTAAGATCTTTGGGTTGAACGGGTTTTCGGTGCTGATAATATCAGACAACGCAGACAGCCTTATGAAAATTATAGAAAATGAAATATCATAACATAAAAACGGAGCTTCTGTTATAAGAAGCTCCGTATTTTTTTTACTTCTTGGAATCAGGATTTATAAAGGTAACAGGGTCAATCCAGTTACCGTTGCGTTTAAGAGCGAAGTGAAGATGAGAAGGCTCTGCAGCTTCGATCTGAGCCGAGTCGCCGACAGCACCGATTACATCACCTGAATCTACTTCATCACCTTCAATGACAGTCATGGCTTTTGCAAGGTTGTAGTAATATCCTACAATGCCGTCACCGTGGTCGATAGTCATACAGTTGCCCCAAAGTGAGTCCTCCCAGATTTTTGTTACAACACCCTTGTTCATAGCCTTGACCTGAGTTCCGTTTTCGGCCTTGATGTCGATACCGTCATGGGTTTTCCATACACCGAGTGTTTCTGACTTGACAAGCTCACCATTGCTGAACGGATTGATTATTTCACCGTTCAAGGGCATAACATTCGGCTGGGTATCTGGTACAGCTTCAGAGCTGTCCACGGTTGATGACTGATTATCTGTTTTCACAATGCCTGCAGTTTTGTTATCTACCTGCATTTGCGTAACGTGTGATGAATCAATGTCAGCTATGGAAAAGTTAAGACTGTCATTAAGCTTGTTTATTGTGTGATTGTAAGCTGCAACTCCTGCTCCGCCAACTGCCAGTAAACAAGTACCCAGAGTAATGTATAATCCTTTTCCGTTAAAGAGTTTGCTGATGCCAGGTTTTTTGGAATTTTTCATAGCTTTTGACCTTTCCCCGATAGTTTTTTTTGCTCACAAGAAGTTTTCTCCTCATAAGTTCAGGAGATTATGTCATCGGAAACATAAGTCCTTTGGAATTATGTTTGACTGATATTCTGATATTATACAAGTATTTTCAATAAAAATACCTGAACAAGCAAATCTCATAGTAAATATTATTTGCCTTGTTTCCAGCAATTTTCAAGTAAAAAAACTGTGAAGCTTGTTGACAAGCTTTGTCGAAATCTGTTAAAATAATAAGTGAGCAAAGGCTCAGATAAATGAGGTGTAAAATGAAGAAATTATTATCATTGACTATAGTTGTGGTTATCTGCGTGACAGGAATGTTTTCGTCAGGGATATTTGTGTTTGGTGCAAATTCAACCGGAAAGGTCACTGCAGATGTTTTGAATGTACGTTCAGGCCCCGGTACAAACTATTCGGTCATCGGTACAACGTATTACGGTAATACAGTAACGATAACCAATACAGCATACGATTCCGGCGGTTCAAAGTGGTATAAAATTAACTACAGCTATTCGGGAAAAGCAAGTACAGGATATGTTTCAGCGAACTACATAACAATTATAAATTCGGGAGGGTCCGACTCAAGTTCCGGAAACATTACTCCCGATTCGGACTTTGAGACATATATGAAAGAACAGGGATTCCCTGAAAGCTATAAACCAATGCTCAGACAGCTCCATGCTAAGCATCCGAAATGGATTTTCAAGGCTCAGAAAACGGGACTTGATTGGTATGACGTTCTTGACGAGGAAATGCTGCTTGGCAGAAATCTTGTGCATCTGGATTCACTTGATTCGTGGAAGTCAATGGAAAAGGGAGCTTATGATTTCACGGGTAACTATTGGATAGGACAGGACAGCTATTATTGGGTACCTGCATCAAAGCAGATTGTAGCTTATTATCTCGATCCAAGAAACTTTCTGAACGATACATATATTTTCATGTTTGAAAATCTCTCGTACAACCCATCGGTGCATACCATAAACGGCGTAAAAGCGATACTTAATGATACGTTTATGAAAGGCAATTTTGTAGCTCCTGATACAAAGGAAACAATGTCCTATGCACAAACGTTTATGGACGCAGCTAAAAAATCGGGCGTGTCACCATATCATCTTGCGTCAAGGTGCAGAAACGAACAGGGCGTAAACGGTGCTCCACAGTCGCTTGGAACGGTCAAGGGCTATGAGAACTATTTCAATTTCTTTGACGTGAATGCCTATGCAACGTCTACCATGACGGCGGCAGAGATGGGCTGTAAGTATGCAAAAACGACAAATCCTACGTATCTTCTCCCGTGGACAAATCAGTATAAATCTATAGTCGGAGGTTCGATTTTTGTCGGCAACGGCTATATTAATAAGGGACAGGATACGCTGTATCTACAGAAATTTGATGTCGTTGACGGTGGAAATGGACTCTATTATCACCAGTATATGACCTGTGTTTTCGGACAGGCCAACGAAGCGGCAATGCTTAAAAATGCCTATACTTCAACAGTTATCAATTCTGCTATGGAGTTCAAAATACCTGTCTATAACAATATGCCGAACACGATTTATCCAAAGCCGACAAGCAGTGGTGACAATAATAACCTGCTCAGATCGCTTACTATAAACGGTTATACTCTTGACCAGAGTTTTGACAAGTATAATATGTCGTATACGGCGTATATCAAAGACGATGTTGAAACTGTCAATATAACTGCACAGCCATACAGCAGCTATGCGAAGGTAAGCGGTGCAGGAAAGGTAACGCTGGTTGAAGGCAGCAACAATGTTAAGATTAATGTCACGGCACCGAGTGGTGAGGTGAGGACATATAATATCGTCATTACAAAGAAAAAGAGCAACTATCCGTCAGCAGTGACAGGCTTTAAGAGTACATCAGACATGAACAGTGTAACACTTTCATGGGATCCCGTGAAGAATGTGAACGGCTATATCGTATATAAGTATGATACTGCACAGAAAAAGTTTGTGCGTCTTAAAAAGACTGCTGATACCAAAACAACATACAAAGTTAATGATCTTGCTCAGGCAACTGCGTATAAATTTGCAATAAAAGCATACCGAACAATAAATGGCAAGGAATATGCAAGCAAAACCTATCCAAGCATAACGGCATACACCTACTTGCCGACGGTAACTGACTTCAGGGCAAAGACAGATATAAATTCAGTCAGGCTTTCGTGGGGCAAGGTAACGGGTGCTCAGGGATATATTATCTACAAGTATGATACTGCAACAAAGAAGTATGTTCGTCTGAAAAAGACAACCAATACAGACACAAGCTATACTGAAAACAATCTTTCGCCGGGTACAATGTATCAGTATGCAGTAAAGGCATACAGGACGGTAAATGGCAAGGAGATTGCCAGCAAGACATATCCGAGCGTGAAAGCATATACCTATCTGCCGGAGGTAGCAGACTTCAAAGCCGATGGTGATATAAATACTGCTACTCTCACATGGACAAAGCAAAGTGGTGTTCAGGGATATATCATATATCAGTATGATACAGAAAAAAGCAAGTTTGTAAGAATAGAAGTAACTCCGACTAATGTAAACAAGTACACGGTCAAGAATCTTGCTGAGGGAGCGTCACACAAGTTTGCAATAAAAGCATACAAAATGATAAATGACAAAGAGGTTGCAAGCAAGACCTATCCACAGAGTGTTACCAAGACAGCGCTTTCGCAGATTAAAAATTTCAAGGCAAAGGCGGATGTTGATAATATAACTCTCGAATGGGATAAAAACGAATATGCAGAGGGCTATATACTTTACAAGTATAATTTTGCGACGAACAGGTATTCAAGGCTTGTGAAAATTGAGGAAAACTTAGATAGCTATGTGGTAACAGGGCTTGATCAGGCAACAAAGTACCAGTATGCGATAAGGGCGTATACAACGCTTGACGGCAAGGACGTTCTGAGCAAAACTTATCCAAGCATAATGGCATACACCTACTTGCCGACGGTAACTGACTTCAGGGCAAAGACGGATATAAATTCAGTCAAGCTTTCGTGGGGCAAGGTAACGGATGCACAAGGGTATATTATCTACAAGTATGATACTGCAAGAAAGAAGTATGTTCGTCTGAAAAAGACAACCAATACAGACAACGAATATACAGTAACCTCACTTACTCCTCAGAAGTCCTACGACTTTGCGATAAAAGCATATAAAACTGTCGATGGCAAGGAGATCGTCAGCAAGACATATCCGAAGCTCACGGCAGAAACATATATTGATGATGTAACCGATTTCAAGGGAGAATATACGGCAACCGGTGGCATAAAGCTTTCGTGGACGAAGGTTGACAATGCACAAGGCTATGTGATTTATCAGTATGACACTACTGCAAAGAAGTATATAAGGCTTAACAAAACAGCAACCAACATTTCAAGTTATACAGTTGCAAAAGCTGTTGCAGGTAAGTCACAAAAATATGCGATAAGAGCATATAAAACGCTAAACGGCAAGGAATACCTTTGCAAAAAAGCATTTTATCTCACAATACCGCAATCATAGCAGAAAAAACAGTACCTTATTCAGTTTAGTAAGGTACTGTTTTTATTTATTTTGCGATGCATTTTACGTTTACATTGAAAACGGTGTTGTATTTGAGCACTTCAAAATTGTTGCAGTAATCGAGGTATAGTTTCGGGTAATGGTGTCTTATGAGTCTGCTGAGATCAAAAACGTCCGAATCGTATTCAAAGAAAACGGTGTTAAAAGTATCCTCACATTGTTTTTTGAATTTCTTTTCAATTTCAGCAGCAATCTTGTCTTTATCCTCGTGACTGAAATTTGAGTTTTCGGTAATGCCAAGCAGAGAAATATCAACGTTATAATAAATCTTGTTGTCCTTGAGTGATATGCTCGATTTGTACTTTTGTTTTTTGAGCATGACACCGATGGGATTATCATTAAAATCAACTGTAATCATACCATATTCGGTGTAATTGTTAATAAAGTTTGCACATTGAGTCTGCACAGGGTCCATTTCATATACGATCTTACCGTTTTTAATGACAGCATTTTTATCAATAGAAATCAGTGAAGCCTCGTTTGACTGTCCTGACGATTGCCCACCGCCTGACGAGCCTGAATTGCTTTCACTGCCTGACTGTTGCTCAGATGATTGTTGTCCTTCAGAGCCTTGTGAGGACGAATTTTGCTCCTCTTTTATTGAAACAACAGGTAAAGTCAGAGCTTTATCGAGATTTTTGCTGTCATTGATGACCTTAACCATAGTAGATGGAACAGCGCTGCCCTTGCTGTGATACATTTTTAGGATTTCAGTGAAGTTTTCCATAGTTATTGTACCGGTCGGAATCTGAACATTAAGGATTTCCTTGGCAGTGTTTTCAGCAAGCACAACATTAACTCCGAGGAAATTATTCTTATTTCTGATAAAATAGCTCAGAAGTTCCTCTATGTCGGATAAATCGGTATTACGACCTAATACGATAGCCTGATTATGACCGATGAAAAGATAGTTTCCGAGTTGGTTTTCACAAAGCGACATAGCCTCGTTGAAGGTATCAGCCGTGTTTGAAATTACTCTGGTGTTGGTCTGACTCGGATCAATCTGAGTGTCTGAGCCTGCACCGTCCGACTTAAAAATCTGCAAGGTAACAGTACAGCCGGAGTCGTCATTGTCGATGCCGACAGCGTGAACGAGAGTACGGTCTGAAACTTCAATCCACTTGTCGTTGCCGAGAGATACAAGGCTGAGCAGGAGAATGATTATCCAGATAGTAAAACGTCGCAATCTAATCCACCTCCTGAACAGCTTTTCGCTTCCTGAACAACAGCATCAGAAGCGGTATGGCAAAAACAAGCACTACCACAAACAGAGCCTCAAGCTTCGGAGCAGTAACAGCCTCCCACTTTTGTATGATCATAAAAGGCAGAGTTATTGCACCTGCAACAGCAAGAGTTGCTCCCTGTCCGACAAGGGAGTTCAGGTTCGGTAAAATCTGATGAATACAGTGTTGTACGCAGATAGTAAAGAGAGTCAGCTTTATTAAAGCACAAAGTGTCCATAACACCATGAAGAATCCCTCATAGTGTTGAATGATCTTAGTCTGGGAGTAAGCAGAAAGTGTGAAGAACGGGAGCTTGGAAAGATATACAAAGTTCTGCAAAACAACAATGACTATAGTTGCCGAAATGAGCGTTATAACAGCCGTTGTACCGAGATAAGAGTAAATTGTTTTTCCGACATTGCTCCTGAGAGCATCGAGGAGTATTACAAAAGCAACGATTTCTTTTGCAGATGCCAGAAGCTTTGGTATGGTTTTTGCAACGGCTGAAACAGGTTTTGCAACAGCAATATTAAGCTCAATAATGTCAACATGGTACTTGAATCCCAAGAATATAAGTCCAAGACAAATTATTGTAGTAATCAGAATGATACCTGATATCCTTGCAAGGTTTGATATACCTGTGTGTGCAACATAAAAAGCCGTTGCTGATATAACGATTATTACAGCCCATGAAGCATAGGTGTCAAAAAAGCAGTATTGCAGAAAGAAGGTAAGATCTCCCATTGTTTCGATGATTGACCAGAGAGAAAAGAGCAAAAACAGTATGCTCACACCAATTCCGAGAACTCTGCTTTTTGAGCTTGCAAACGAGAGCAGACCCTCACCATTGTTTTTGTTGTAAAAAGCAATGATCGGGATAACGAGCAGTGCCTCGATAATAATTGTTAAAGCAATGCTTATCAGAATTATGGCAGAGTTGTCGTCTTCGTCGGGGATATATGTCATAATGCAGAAAAGCTTGGAGCATAAAAGTATAGCGATAAACTGATAAGATGATATTTTTTTCATAAAAACACCGTGCCTTTAGAAATGTTACTTGTCTTCAGTATAGTCCGAAACAGTTGAGTGATCTTGTTCCATTTTTTTCAGTGATGCCCTTGCAAAAACGTCGGTACTTCCTCTCTTTGAGAAAGGAGAAACGGGAGCAGTGTAAGGGATATTGAACTCGTCCATAGCACAAACGTTGGACATTATCAGAATTATACATACTGCTATTCCGAAAAAGCCTGCAGCACCTCCTGCAAAAATAAAAGCGAGTCTTATAATTGAGGTCTGCTGATTCAGACTCGGAATTATAAATGATGCAGTAGCCGTAAGACCGACAATTATGAGCAAAGGTGCAGAAATGATACCGCTTTTTACCGCAGCATCACCGATTATCAGTCCTCCCACAATGGATACAGCACTTCCCACAGCTGAGGGCAGACGTATACTTGCCTCACGCATAAGTTCAAGCAATGCCATAATGATAAGCACTTCTATGAACAGTGGATAAGGCGTAGCCTGTTCGGATGCCGAAAGATTAAGCATAAGCTTCAGGTTGAGGACTTCGGGATGATAGCTTGCAGCAGCTACATAAATTCCCGGAAAAGCAGTTGCAAGGAAAAAAGCAAGGTATCTTATCCAACGCAGGTAGGTTGCAAAATAGCTTTTCCAGCAATAGTCATCAATCGTCTTGAAGTTGTCAACGAAAAGTGCAGGGCAGATAAGTGAAAACGGAGTCCCGTCGATGAGAATACAGACTTTGCCATCATTTATCTTGGTACACAAAACGTCAGGACGCTCTGTAATTCCGATGTTTGAAAACAAGTTTTCCTGGACACGTTCTTCGATAAACGGAACTATATAACCACTTGAAATGATAGTATCAAGCTTGATTGAGGTCAGCTTTTTCCTGATTCTGTCCACCATTTCAGGAGAAGCCTTGTCGCACATATAAACAAGGCAAACGTCTGTTGATGACTTTTGACCGATTTGGTGCATTTCAAATCTGACGGAAGGATTTTTCATACGCCGTCTGATAAGTGAGATGTTTGTTCTTATGACCTCGGTAAAAGCCTCCTGAGAACCCATGATATTGTGTTCATTTGAGGGCTTGGTGATGGCTTTTTTGTCAAATCCCTGAATACCGAATGAAACAGCTTTTGGGATACCGTCAATGAAAATCAGTGCGAATCCCGAAAAAAGATCCTGCATGACGCTTCCGTAAGTGTAAACTATGTGACGCTCAGCGGCAAGCAAACTTTCTTTGGTCAGGAACTTGTAAACAGCGACATTCGGATTTTCTTTTTCGGAAATATCAAGTTGCATGATAGGATGGAAAATAAGCTCGGACATTGCACTTGTTGAAACCATGCCTTCAATACTTATCAATGCACACGAAGCACCTGAAATGTTGATTTCTACAATGTTCATTTCCATAGTATTTCCCGTTATCGCACGGCAATCAAGAAGAATCTGATCAAGAGTTGATGCTATTTTCACGTCCTTGTAGTTGTTGAAATCAGGAGAATTGCTCATAGATTTTCCTTTCTGAAAAAGTCTTTCAAATAGTTTTATCCTTGCTATTGTTAGCCGGTTGTATCTGAATATTCAGCATTGATGAGAGAATATTAGTAAAGAATAAGCTTGATGAATGGAGGTAAACAAATTGTTTATTGTCTTTTTCCGTGCAATAATTCTTTATATAATCATTATTTTTTCGATGCGGTTTATGGGTAAACGTCAGCTCGGAGAGCTTCAGCCATCTGAGCTTGTTGTGACGATACTTATGTCCAACATTGCGACACTGCCTATCGAGGACATAAATATTCCTATGATAATGGGAGTCGTACCGATATTCACACTTGTCTGTCTTGATGTCGGAATGTCATATATGTCACTTGTTTCCAGAAAGTTCAGAAGAATCATCTCAGGCAGTCCTAAGATTATAATTTCAGACGGAGAAATTGACCAGCAACAGATGAAAAAACTGAGATTTACAATAGACGACCTTATGGAATCGCTCAGAAGCGTTCAGGTGTTTGACATTGCCGAGGTACAGCTTGCGGTTGTAGAAACGACAGGTAAGATTTCAGTATATCAGAAACAGAAAAAACAGCCCTGTACTCCTGAGGATATAGGCATTGAAAAGCAGTCCTCAAATCCACCACAGCTCGTTGTCGATGACGGAGAGATCGTCGAAAATGCACTTAGATTTATTGGGTTGGACAAAAAGTGGCTTAACAGCGTCCTGAAAAAAGAAAAGTGTGTAATCGCAGATGTTTTTCTCATGACGGCAGACGAGAATAAAACATATAAGCTTGTAAGGAGGACGCTGAAATGAAGCGGATAGTTTTGTGCATAACCATCCTGGGAACGATTATAGCAGTGTCGGTGTTCTCACTTTTCGTACTTCATAAGAACAACACAAGGCTGATAGAAATGCTTGACGATGTGATTGAAGCGTATGACAATGCTCCTGACGAGGTGTCCGAAAAAGTGGATAGTATTGAGCAATATTGGGAGGACTATTATATCCGTATATCATTTTTGGTACAGTCGTCAACGCTTGATAATATATCATACTCGGTTGCAAGACTGGGATCAATGTATGAGCAGGATTCGGATGAATTTGTGTCTGAGTGTGAAAGCATAAAATACTGGGTGAAGCGGGTTTATGATAGCCAGTTCCCACATTTTTATTCTGTTTTATAAGGGTAAAAAAGTCCAAAAAGTGGTTGAAAAAAACATAAAAATGTATTATAATGCTCTTAGAAGATTAATATTTTTAGCAGTGAGGAGGCGTAAATATGAAAGTAACATTCATCGGTGCAACACATGAGGTCACAGGAAGCTGTACGTTTATCGAAGCTTGTGGAGTAAAGTTTCTTGTGGATTTCGGAATGGAGCAGGGGTTTAATGTCTATGAAAACAAGCAGATACCATGTGCTCCGTCGGCGATAGATTTTGTATTGCTCACTCATGCCCATATTGACCACTCAGGACTTCTGCCGTTGCTCTATGCAGGAGGCTTTTCGGGAAAGATTCACGCAACGACAGCTACCTGCAACCTGTGTGATATAATGCTCAGGGACTCGGCACATATACAGGAATTTGAAGCTGAATGGAGAAACCGTAAGGGCAGACGTAAAGGTCATACGGAGATAGAGCCGTTATATACAATGGCGGATGCTGAGGGAACGATAAAATGCTTTGTGCCACATAATTATGACGAGAAAATCAGTATTTGTGAGGGCATTGAAGCACGTTTCGTAGATGCAGGGCATCTTCTTGGTTCAGCAACGGTTGAAATATGGATAACCGAGGACGGACAGACAAGAAAGTTCGTGTTTTCAGGTGACATAGGTAATCTGAATCAGCCGTTGATAAGAGATCCACAGTATGTCACTGAGGCAGATTATGTCATTATGGAGTCTACATATGGCAACCGTCTGCACAACGCACCGATAGATTACGCTTCTGCACTTGCTGAGGTACTGCAAACAACGTTTGATAAGGGTGGCAATGTTGTTATACCCGCATTTTCGGTAGGCAGAACACAGGAAATGCTCTATTTTCTCAGACGTATCAAACAGGAGCAGATGGTGACAGGACACAGCGATTTCACGGTATATGTTGACTCGCCACTCGCTATTGAGGCTACAGAGATTTTTAACAAAAACAAGGATTCCTGCTTTGATGATGAGGCTATGGAATTTGTTGGTAAAGGCATAAATCCGATAAAGTTTGACGGTCTGAAAACCTCGGTTTCAAGTGATGAATCAAGAGCAATAAACTTTGATAAAACACCAAAAGTTATCATTTCAGCAAGTGGAATGTGTGAGGCTGGAAGAATAAAGCATCACCTCAAGCATAATCTGTGGAGAGAGGAATGTACGGTAGTATTTGTCGGTTATCAGGCAGTGAACACACTTGGCAGAAGTCTGGTTGAGGGTGCAAAAAGAGTCAAGCTGTTTGGTGAGGAGATACAGGTTAATGCAACGATAAAAACACTTCCGGGTGTAAGTGGCCATGCTGACTTAAACGGCCTGAATATGTGGATTTCGTGCATCGAAAAGCCGTTCAAGGTATTTGTGATACACGGTGAAGATTCGGTGGTTGATGAGTTCACTCAGCACCTTGTAAAAGATTTTTCACTCGATGCGTATGCTCCTTACAGTGGTGCGGTTCTTGATGCTTTGACAGGGGAATTTGTCAATTCTGTTCCGGAAAAAATCAATAAGAAGCCACACTATTCTACTGCTTACAGCAGGCTGACTGCAACCCTTGACAGACTTACAAGGATCGTTAAGAACAGTTCAGGTTTTACCAACAAAGAGCTTGCAAAAATGACGGATACGCTCAACAATATCTGTAACAAATGGGAAGAGTAACAAGAAAACATGATTTAACATATCATATACTATATCGTTTTTTAAAAGGGAGTAAATATGAGAAGGATTCATACATCTGCAATAAACAGAAAGCTCAAAGAAAATGATGTTGCTTTTATAAAAAGGTGCGAGGATGATTATTTTTCGCAGGTGAAGGAAATGGCAGAAACAATATACCAACGTGGCGATTCAAGACCGATAGTCCTGCTTTCAGGACCGTCAGGATCGGGCAAGACCACGACGGCATTAAAGATTGAGGAGTATCTTGATGCAAAAGGAATGTCTACCCATACCATTTCTATGGACGGATATTTCCTGCCTGTTGAACATAGTCCAAAAGCTCTGACCGAAACGGGTGAGGTCGATTACGAGTCACCATACAGGCTTGATATTCCGTTGCTCAATGAACATATGATGAAAATTGCAAACTGCGAGGAGGTCTGTCTGCCGCAGTTTGATTTCAAAACGCAGTCCCGAATCAAAGGAGAAACGCTTAAAAGAAAGCATGGTGACATAGTTATCTTTGAGGGTATCCATGCACTCAATCCCGATGTTACGGGCTTGAGCGATGAGATTGCAAATTGTGTCTATGTCAGTGTCAGAACGAGGTTGCAGCTTACAAACGGAGCGTGTCTGCATCCTTGTATGATAAGACTTATGCGAAGAATTATCCGTGACAGAAGCTATCGGGGACGTCAGCTTGTTGATACCTTTGCACTTTTTGACAGTGTTGAGCGTGGTGAAAATCTTTATATAATGCCATACAAGCACCGTGCTGAGTTCAATATTGATACATTCTTCGGATATGAGGTTTCACTCTATAAAAGCTTTTTGAGCGATGAAATTTCAAAGCTTCTGCAAAGCAGTGATGATTATGAAAAATTGGATATGATACGTCAGGCGTTTGAAGAAATTGATGACCTGGATACAGCAAAAATCCCAGAAAACTCGCTGATAAGGGAGTTTATCGGAGGAAGTGCTTATAAATACTAAACATAGCCGTGCCGATATATATTGGCACGGCTTTTTAGTCATCATGAAATACTCAGCAACACGCTCAACATTCGATGATATCGAAAGATTTTGTGCTTCGATGGTTGCAGTACAGGTGTGTTCATTCAAATTATACGCTGTTAATATGTAAAGAGCTATCATTTGGGATAGCTCTTTTATCTTTTATTGATTCCGGCAGGTCCATGGAGTCATGTTCAAGCGGATAAAGTAACCCTGCTCAACTGAGCATACAGGGCAAACTTCAGGAGCCTGCGTACTTTCCATAATAAATCCGCAGTTAAGGCAATACCATGTTTCTGTCTGTTCTGATGAGAACAGCTTGTCCTGCTCCATAAGCTTTGCAAAACATTCAAAGCGCTCTGCGTGATGGTTTTCAATTTTAGCGATGTTGGTGAAGTCCTGAGCGATTTTTGCAAAACCTTCATCTCTTGCAACCTGAGCGAATGAAGGATAAACATCATCAAACTCTTCGTTTTCATTGTGAGAAGCCATTTTAAGCAGTTCGAGAGTGTTAGCAGAAATGTCAACAGGATAACCGCCATTGATTTCAATAGTCTGACCTGCACAGTCTGTCAGATGATCGTAGAAGACGCCGGCATGAATCTTTTCCTGATTTGCAGTAAACTTGAAAAGGTCAGCTAAAACGTAAAGCTTTTGTTGTTTAGCCTGCTTTTCAGCCAGAGTGTAACGGTTTCTTGCCTGGCTTTCACCTGCAAATGCTCTCATAAGATTTGTTTTTGTTTTGCTTGAATTAAAATCAATACTCATAATAAAACCTCCATTAAATAATTTACATAGTTAAAGTTCCGTTTTCGCTTTCAAAGAGAATGAGAATCTGTTCTTCCTTACCGGTCACAGCGTTGACGTAAACAAGAACGTGCTTACCCTCCTGATTTTTGCACTTGAACTCATAGCACAAACGCTCCTGAGTACCCTTTGACGGAATCAGTGCAAGCTGACGGCTCTCGACAGTCAGCATAGGTGAAACAGCCTTTTGAGCCTCAATAGGAGAGATGCGTTTTTCAGGGTAATTTCGTGTTGTGTGATTTACGATAAAGCCGCGTGCATCATATCCGAGAGTTTCGCCATTGTCGAGTGCTATTGACACTTTGACAAGGTCGGTGTAAACACAGATATCATTGTCGTTGTAAGCGAAATTCACAGTGAGAATACCGTTGTAATTCTCGTAATAGGTCGTTTTCATAGAGTTGATACCAAGGTCGTCAAGGAATTTCTGAGCGTATTTAACACCCTCATCTAATGATATATTTTCACTGTTGACAATACGGCTTTTGAGAAAATAAGAGATATAGCCACCGTTTTTAGTGACGGCACAGCAGATAGAGCCCTTGTCATCAGAGAAAACCCATGAAGGCATTTTGCCTGCTTCTTCTGTGACCTGAGTGAAATCGGTTGAGTTTATGCCGGTACACATAGTAGCACGTTCAAGGGCTTTCTTTTTAGTAATCTCATCGGCATTTTCAGTCATTTTTGGCGTTTTTTCGAGAATGTGATCAGAGAATGGACCATCATAAATGAGCGTAGGGTAAGAATCAAAGCCCTCCTCAAAATCGGTAAAGCCTTCGGTAACGGTCGGTGAATTTTCCTCAGGGGCAGTCATTGACGATGCAACGGTAGAAAGGCTTATCTCACCACTGTTGATACTGTTTTCAAGCTGCCACATATCGTTGCAAAGCCTGTCAGAAAAATCGTGAAGAGTCGCAAGCTTTTTGTACTCATCATCAGTGATTTTCTCGCCGTTAGCAGATTTTTCCGATAGCGAAAGAGCATAGTTGCCGACTTGGGAGAGAAATTTGTAGGTATTTTCAAGCTGAAGCTCCTCTATAGGAAGCTGTGCAAGAGCAGCCTTTGCAGAAGCAGAGTCAAGCCAGAGCTTTGAGGAAAGCTGCTGTTGAAGCTGCGGAGTACCTGCATATATTTGCTTTTCAAGTGTGTTGTTGATGTTGTCGGCAGCAGTTGAAAGCTCCTCAACAGCACGCATATACGAGTATTCCAACGCACGACTATTGATATTGTTGTTGATCATGAGCTGGATATTTCTGATTGAAAGTGCCGAAACTCCTGCGATCGCAAATGAAATTATCCTGACAATGTTTCGCTTTGAAATATACATAAATAAACTCCTTTTTTGTACAATAAACTGTACCTTTTGGAAATATTATTTGCACAAGGGGAGAAAATATACATCGGTTTATGATTGATTTAACAGGTCAATAAAATGTACACAAACAATAAAGTGTACAGATTAACGTACTCAAACAATTTGATGATCCGACGGTTGAAAAAAATATAAAAATGTGATATAATTATAATATCTGTACACTTGTGAAAGGAAATGTTTTGATGATATATTTAGATAATGCAGCAACGACAATGCCGAGTCAAAGAGTTTGCGATGAGATAAAGTCAGGACTTGAGTGTTTTGGTAATCCGTCATCATTGCACAGATTGGGAGTTGAGGCAGAGAAAAAGCTCGAAAATTCGAGAGAAACGATAGCGAAAGCTCTTGGAGTTCAGCCACAGGAGATATATTTTACCTCAGGAGCGACCGAGAGTAATAATACAGCGATTTTCGGTTCTGCAAAGAAGTTCGGGAAAAGAAAAAAACGTGTCGTTACGACGTCCATAGAGCATCCGTCCGTTGCAGAAGCGTTCAATCGGTTGGAAACCGAGGGCTTTGAGGTAGTGCGTGTTGCACCGGATGAGCAGGGCAGGATTACCGCCTCAGACATAGTATCTGCTGTTGATGAAAACACTTTTCTTGTAAGCTGTATGCTTGTCAACAACGAAAATGGCTACATACTTCCTGTAGCAAAAGCTTTTGGTGCAATAAAAAAACGCTTTCCTGATGTTCTGACTCACTGCGATTGCGTTCAGGCATTTATGAAAATACCGTTGAAAGCCAAAACACTGGGGGCCGATATGATCTCGTTGAGTGCACACAAGATTCATGGTCCTAAGGGTGTTGGTGCATTGTATCTCAAAAAGGGAGTGACAATTCCATCGCTCTTGATTGGTGGAGGGCAGGAAAGGACGTTCCGTTCCGGAACTGAGTCGGTGCCACTTATCTGCGGATTTGCCGGAGCAGTAGAGGAACTTTCCGGCGACGTGTCAGAGCGTTTTGAATATGTGAAAAGCTTACAGGCCTATCTTTTTGAAAAATGCAGGGAGCATGATTTTATACATATCAATTCTGATGATGACTGCTCACCATATGTCAACAGTATTGCACTAAGCGGTCTTAAATCCGAAGTTCTTCTGCATTTTCTTGAGGAACGTGACATATTCGTTTCAAGTGGATCAGCTTGCTCAAAGGGTAAAAAGAGCAGTGTGTTGAAAGAATTTAAGGTTGATAACAAGTATCTTGATTCAACCATTCGCATAAGTTTTTCAAAGAATAACACAAAAACTGATGTGGATACACTTATTGAAAATTTGCTTGAAGCAGATAAAAAACTATGTAAAATCAAGTAGAACAAGTGTTTTATACTATTTATAATATATAATAGCTAAATTTTTAAAGGACGGTATGATAAAATGAGAGAACTGATTTTGTGCAAATACGGAGAAATTGCATTAAAAGGACTGAATAAGAATACATTTGAAAGTATGCTTGTGAAAAATGTTAAACGCAGATTGAGATACTGTGGAAAGTTTGACTATTCAAGAGCACAGTCAACACTTTATATCGAGCCACTCAGCGATGATATTGACATGGAGGAAGTTGAGGACAAGCTGAAAAAGGTTTTCGGTATTGCGAAACTTTGCAGGGCATTGATGGTTGAGAAGAATATGGATTCGATACTTACAGATCCGATAGAGTACCTTGAGGACGCATTGCTCGGTGCAAAGACTTTCAAGGTCAATGCAAAGAGAGCTGACAAGAAGTTTCCACTGAAATCTCCTGAGATTTGCCGTGAGTTTGGACACACAATACTTGAAAAGTACCCACATCTGACGGTCGATGTACATAATCCCGATGTTACGGTAACAGTCGAAATAAGAGAGGAGCACGCTTTTGTACACGCACTGAAAATTGATGGTGCGGGTGGAATGCCTGTCGGAAGCAGTGGAAAAGCAATGCTTTTGTTGTCAGGAGGAATTGACTCACCGGTAGCAGGGTATATGATTGCAAAACGTGGAGTATGTGTTGAGGCTATCCACTTTGAAGCTCCGCCGTATACGTCCGAGCGTGCAAGAATGAAGGTAGAAAAGCTTGCAGAAAAAATGGCTGCATATTGTGGCGATATAAATTTCCACTGTGTACCTTTTACTGAGATTCAGGAAGTATTGAGAGATAACTGCCCTGAGGAGCTTTTCACGATTATCATGCGTAGACTCATGATGGAAATTGCACAGCGTTTCTGTGAAAAGGAAAATATCCAGTGCCTTGTTACAGGAGAGAGTATCGGACAGGTCGCAAGTCAGACGATGTATGCAATGGTCTGCACTGACGCTGTCTGCAGAATACCTGTTTTCAGACCATGTATCGGACTTGACAAGTCAGAGATCGTTGAGATTTCAAGAAAGATTGATACCTTTGAAACTTCTATTGAGCCATACGAGGACTGCTGTACTGTTTTCACTCCACGTCATCCGAAAACAAAGCCTGTTCTTGAAGAAGTTGAAAAAGCACAGTCGGCTTACGATTTTGAACCGCTTATTCAGAAAGCAATAGCCGAAACAAAGGTATATCTTATAAGAAACAAATGATTTTAAAGCTGAAAACCTTTACAGACCAGAAAAATACAAAAATTATAAAAATATACAATGGAATGATTTGTAAATATTAAATTTTACAAATTGTGGTGTGTCAAGCTTGAAAGCTTTATGAAAATGCATTTATTGTAACCAAGGTTACACTATGGTTAAAACGGACTAAATTTGTAACTAAAATTGACCCTGTTTGTGTGCAAAATGCAGAGCTGAATTTCACGATACTCGATTTTTCCCTATTTTGCGACGTTTTCGACGTATTACAACAAAAGTGAAAATATGATATTATTTACAAAACAGTTAATAAAATTCAGTGAAACGGCTGATTTTAAGTTAAAAAATATTATGACGTTAATAATTATTTAAAAAACAAGTGGGATTTTATGTGCAAAGTTGTTAGAAAAGAGGTGCGAAGGACTGTGATTTTTGCTGATGATGACAAAATGGTAACAGACTCTATTGACAGAAAAGTAAAGGGTGTAGTAGAATATTTTATGACAAAGGGAATAACTTTGAGTACAGCAGAAAGCTGTACCGGAGGAATGCTCAGCATGATGATAACATCTGTTGCAGGAGCGTCAAAGGTTTTTCTTGGTGGTGTCTGTTCTTATACGGAGCAGATGAAGATGAATGTTCTCGGAGTCAGCGAAAGCACTCTGGAAAATTACACCGTCTATTCTCCGCAGGTTGCATCACAGATGAGTCTGGGAGTTATGAGATTGACGGGTTCTGACGCATCGGTGGGAATAACAGGCCTTGCAGGTCCTGATGGCGGAACTGATGATAAACCGATCGGAACGGTGTACGTTTCGGTGAGATATAAGAATCTCGAAACGGTAAAGGATCTCAGACTTTATGACGACTATGAGGAATTGGATAGGACAAAAATCCGAACGCTGACAACTATTAAAGCTCTTGAAATGCTCAGGGAGCTGTGTGAGAATATGAAAGTTGAGGATGTTAAAAATGTCAATGGCTAATGAAACCTTAGATCTTACTCCAAAGGACGAGAGCAATTTCTTTGTCAGAGTATTAAAATATTTTGTACCGTTGAAGGGTGACGGAGCAGGCGAGATTCTCAGAAAGATTGTCTTTATTTCTGCTGTAGTTGTTTTCTGCGTGTCACTTGGTGAGCTTAACGATTTTTTACAGCCTTCTGAGGAAGACATGACTTATGTACAAAAAATGCAGGAGGATCTCCAGCCCGATTTTGATACTGTTCTGCCTGTGTCAAGCGGGACGGATGTTTCACCTGAGGACGAATCACCTGAGGCACAGTTGAAGGAAAGAGTAGTTCAGCCTTGGGCAAAAAAGCTTCTCAAGCGTAATTCTGATTCAGTCGGTTGGATAAGTATTCCTGACTGGACTGACAATAACGGAAATCTGTATATAAACTATCCTGTTCTGCAGTATGTTTCAGATGATCCGAGTATCGGAAATGAGTATTATCTCAAGAAGAATATTGACAAGGAATATTACGAATCAGGAAGCATTTATGCTGACTGTATGGTGCCTATTGACGAGGAAGGTCAGGCTGATAACATAACAATCTACGGACATCACATGAGGTCTTTGGGAACAGCTTTTACACATCTTGCTGAGTATAAGCAGGGAGTGGATTTCCTTAAAAAGCACCCTGTGATCGAGTTCAATACAATATTTGATAACAACGAAAAGTATGTAATAATCGGCTGTTATATCGCAAACAAGGATGAAAGTCAGGATAACGGAAAGTTATTCGATTTCTGGCGATATCGTAACTTTGACGAGGATCATACATTTGAGAATTTTATAACAAATGTGAGAAAGTATTCATGGTATTCGAGTGAAGTTGAATGCGATGAGGACGATGATTATATAACGTTACAGATTTGTTCAAACGAGGTTGAAGGGCTCAGATGGGTAATCACTGCAAAGAGAATGGACGCAGATGACAACCTTGACCTGATTGTCAAATCTTATAAAGAGAAAGCCGATAAGGATGTATATTTCCCTAAATGCTGGAGAGATGTATGGGGAAATACAAAGCAATATTTCGGCTGGGCTTATTAATGCTGATTACATCATCTGATGTAAAATATATATTCATTCTGTGAAAGCTCTTACTTCACAGAGAGCCGTGTCAGTCATGGCAAGGCTATGGCAGACAGATTTTTCTGACTGCAGAAAGGGTAATGTGATAAAAAATGAAGCAGAAGAAAATTGTAGAGGGAGCAAAGCGTAAAAGTCAAGCTTCTTCTATAAGAAAAATTGGATCAATGCTGGGTATGGGAATACTTTGTGTTTTTACAATCAGTGCAATCGGTGCAATGAGAGTAATCGGTGATGCTGATATTATACCTGCAGTGGAAACAGAATCTGCACAGACAAGCATCAGCGTAAACGAATGGAAAAAAGCAAGCATTAACGAGTATGACTTTGCAAGCGAAGCTGTTAAAGTTACAACAAAGAAAAAAACTACTACTACAAAAAAGACAACTGTAACTGAAAAGACTGCCCAAGAGGTTGCCCAACTGACAACAACACAGAAGCCTGTTACAACTACTGTTACTACTGCGAAAAAGACTGAAACTGCAAAGGTGCAGAAGGTTGCTGCTCAGACAATGTATGTCAAGGAAGCAGTAAATTTCAGAACCGGTGCGTCAAAGAAATGCGACGTTATAAAGGTTCTTGAGGCAGGCAAAAAGGTTACTGTCAACGGTAAAACCAATGATGGCTGGTACAGAGTAAAGGTGGACGGTGTTACAGGATACTGCATGACAGATTTTCTTACAAAAACTGCTCCTGCAAAGAAAACTACTGTTAAAGCATCTAAACCTGCTGTGACAAACAGTGCAACAATAAAATATACAGACGAAGAGTTTGAGATGATGTGTTATGTCATTCAGAATGAGGTTGGTGGATGTTCTGATGCGAGTATAATAGCAGTGTCAAATGTTATTATCAACAGAGTAAAGTCATCAAGATTCCCTAACAGCCTTTCAGGAGTGCTTACTCAGGCAAACCAGTTCACAGCTATCAGCAATTACTACAATAAGGTCAATGCACCAACTCAGAAGGTAAGGGAATGTGTTAAAAGAGCATTGAATGGTGAGGATAACAGTAACGGTGCAATGTTCTATTACGCTCCTAAGTATTGTGGTACATCTTCATGGTTTGAAAGCCTTGATTTCTGTATGGAGCTTGAGGGACAGAGATTCTTCAGATTTTAAAAATCAGTAAGTTAATATTTGCAAAAAAAGTCAAAGTAGTACAAAATTCTACCTTGACTTTTTTTATTTTATTTAGTAAAATTAATGTATTGTATATGTTGAAAAAGAGGAATATTAATGAGGATAAAATCGAAAAAGCTTGTACTTGTCTGCTCCTCGATGGTAACGGTTGCGTTGTTGGCAGTTGTAGGTATTACGGCTCTGGGAAAGAACGAGGATATCGGAGAATGTGTGACATCTTCAGTGACCGACAGTGTTGAGTATGAAATTACACATTTCAGAAAAGCATCGCTCAGTGAATATGACATGTTACCCGATGCACAAAGGCTTGTTACAAAGCAGGCAAAGACTAAAAAAGCTGAAATCAAAAGCTTTTCTGTCGGCATACCTGATGATCAGACGGTAGTTTATGAGTGCGAACCCGATCCGCTTGAATTTTACGAAACAAGGGATATTTCAGACGAGTTTTATACCGTGTATGATGAAAATGCAGAAGAGAATGTTACGCTTGATGCCTTTGATCTCGTTTGCAGAATAGTCAACAATGAGATCGGTGATAGCTGGAATAATGAGGCGATAAAGGCTCAGGCGGTTGCAGCGTATAATTATGTACGCTTCAATGACGAAATCGGCAATACAGCGTCAGTCGGACTGAAATCGGGATACTCTGCGATAATCGAGGATTGCGTAAGAGCTGTAAGCGGTCAGGCCTTATATTGCAATGGCGAGATAATCAATGCGGTATACTCGGCCTCGACGGCAGGCTTTACGACCAATAGTGCTGACGTCTGGGGAACAGGGTTTATCTATCTGAGAGCAGTAGTAAGCCCGTTTGATGAAAATGATCCTTATTATGGGATTGAAACAGTGCTGACAAAGGAACAGGTAAAGTCGGTTATTGAGTCACAGACGGATATTAAGCTTTCTGATAATGTGCAGGAATGGTTTGGTATTGAGTCGGTCTATAGCAGAAAGTATATTGCCGATATGACTATTGACGGTTATACCAACTGCAGAATCAACGGTAAATACAGCAGGATTACAGGCAGAATGATTCAAAATCTGTTCGGCTTAAAAAACAGTGCTTTTGATATTAGATATGAAGATGGTAGCTTTGTTTTCACAACTTACGGCTGGGGACACGGAGTCGGGATGTCACAGTGGGGAGCAAAGCTTTATGCAGAAGCGGGATACACATATGACCAGATTCTGAGGCACTATTATCTTGAAACGGTGCTGAGCTTATCTTCAGTCAATGAAAGGGCTGTGGAAAGAGGAAAAACTCCACAGACCGAGGAAAATACGGATGTTTCTTCTTTGCAGGAGAGTAAAACCGACAGCGTTTCTGAAATTTCAGATAGCAGTCTTGAAGAATAAACAGGAGGATTAATTATGGATATTATCAACAAAATAACTAAGAAAATTTCATCGGGAGTAGAAACGGTATCAAAAACTGCGAATGATGCCATTGAAACGACAAAGCTGAAAAACATGATAAACAAAACACAGTCGGAAATCAATGTAAAGTATGCTGAGATAGGTCGCATTGTTAAGCAGGAGCTTGAGGAGAGCATCAATAATGAGGATATAAAGCGAATTTGCAGTGAGATTGATCAACTGCTTGAGTTGATAAGTGAAAACAACGATAAAATCAATGCTATCAAGGGTGTAAAGATTTGCCCTGAGTGTGGAGCAAAGCTTGCTGATGATGACGCTTTTTGCCCTGACTGTGGTAAAAAACAGCCTGAAAAAGAGCAGGCGGAGAATTCTCAGCCACAAGCAACTGCTGAGGAGAATGCCGAACAGGCTGAAAGCATTGTTGAGGAAATGGAAAAGCCTGTGATTGAAAGTGGTGTGATAAGCTGTTCGGAATGTGGAGCAATGTGTGATAGCGACACAAAATTCTGTCCACAGTGTGGAACAAAAATCGGATAGAATTATGTTTAACATGAATGAAAATTTTGACTGTGAGATAATTCTTGCCTCGCAGTCACCAAGACGTAAAGAGCTTTTGTCGCTGATATTTGACAAGTTCAGCATTGTGCCTGCAAAGAGAGAGGAGATCATCGACAAAAGCTTAACAACTCAGCTTGTACCGCAAAGCCTTGCGTATCAGAAATGCAGGGAGATTGCACTTGATAACCCTGATGCATTGGTCATAGGGTGCGATACAGCTGTTATTCTCGGTGATGAGATTATAGGAAAGCCCAAGGACAGCGATGACGCTTTTGCAATCCTCAGAAGTCTTTCGGGTAATACGCATCAGGTGATAAGCGGTACAGCGATTTATTATAAGGGTGAGTATACTTCGTTTTGCAACGTTACCGACGTTACGTTCAGGGAGTTTTCGGACGATTTCATAAGAGAGTATATCAATACAGGAGAGCCGTTTGACAAGGCAGGAGCTTATGGCATACAGGGCAAAGGCTCACTGCTCGTCGAGAAGATAAACGGCGATTATTTCAACGTCGTCGGACTTCCTGTTTCAGAGCTTGCACACAGGTTGCAGTGCCTTTATCAGTCGAAATAATTCTTGAGATTCTTTTGTTCGTTCTGAGGGTAAATAGTCAGGTTGTTATTGCTGTCAACAATGCCGAGAAAAATATCAGAGGGTGATTTATAGCCCTGTTTACGCATTTCGTTGGTCAGCCATTTGATGTCATTACCTGTATATTTCAGATTCCCTTCCATGACGACGCCGTCAAGAACAACGTTTACCGAGAGTCTTTCGTCCTCTTTTTTCTGTCCCAGGTCTTTAAGAGTAACCGGTTTTTCTACAGCCTTTGGCATAAATGATATTTTACCGTTGTTTTCAAGTATAGCGTATAATATCTGAGATATATCAAAATAACCCGAATTTCTTGCCCGTGTAAGCAGATCAGCAGTATCAAGTTTTGCGGTTTTAAGATTTTCGGGATATATTTTGCCGTTTTCAATCAGGAGCAGTGGGGTACCGGCAAAGAATCGCCTTGCCTTGATTGATTTGACTGCAACAAGCGACAGTGTGAACCCTGTGATTCCGTAAATAAACATAGCTAAACCTGTGCTGATCACTTCGCTCCATTTATCCGAAATAGCAAGTTCGGCTGCGATTGAGCCGATAGTTATTCCGTTGATATAGTCAAACACATTAAGCTCAGAAATCTGTTTGTTTCCGAGAAGCTTTGACATGAGAAACATGATGACAATAGAGCATGAGGTTGTAAGAAATGTTCTTATTATTATCATAATGATACCTCTTTTCTTTTTTATTATGTTGTGTACGATAGAATGAAATATTCACAAACACAGATAATCGGAATATAATAAAAGAGTCGATAAGAAAAGAGAAACAGGGTGGCGGATTGTTATGGACAAAGACTGAATTACGTTGCAGTTTCGATAGAGAAATACGATGATTTTATAGTCTGATTATACAAAAAAGGCAATCTTACATAAGCGTAAGATTGCCTTTGATATTTTATAAAATCAGATCTGAGCTGAATAGTTAGGAGCTTCCTTAGTGATATAAATATCATGAGGATGTGATTCTTTAAGTCCTGCACCTGTGATCTTAACGAACTTAGCTTTTTCGTGGAGAGCAGGAATATCAGGACAACCACAGTAACCCATACCTGAACGGATACCACCACAAAGCTGGAATACTGTATCGGAAACAGGTCCCTTGTAAGGTACACGACCTTCAACGCCTTCAGGAACGAGCTTTTTGCTGTCAGCCTGGAAGTATCTGTCCTTAGAACCGCACTGCATAGCAGCGAGTGAACCCATGCCTCTGTAAACCTTGAATGAACGTCCCTGATAGATTTCAACATCACCGGGAGCTTCCTCACAGCCGGCGAGCAATGAACCGAGCATTACAACATTTGCACCTGCAGCGAGAGCCTTTACGATGTCACCTGAATACTTGATACCGCCGTCAGCGATAACAGGAATACCATACTTAGCTGCAGTTCTTGCAACATCATAAACAGCAGTGATCTGAGGAACACCGATACCTGCAACTACACGAGTTGTACAGATAGAACCAGGTCCGATACCTACTTTAAGGCAATCAGCACCAGCCTTTATGAGAGCTTCAGCAGCCTCAGCAGTAGCAATGTTTCCTGCGATAAGAGGAGTATCAGGGAATGCAGCCTTGATTTCCTTAACGCATCTGATGATGTTAGCAGAGTGACCGTGAGCAGAGTCGAGCGCAAGAATATCGACCTGAGCTTCGATAAGAGCCTTAGCTCTATCAAGAACGTCATTAGTAACACCGATAGCAGCACCACAAAGGAGTCTGCCGTTTTTATCTCTTGCGGAGTCAGGATACTGAACAGCCTTTTCAATATCCTTTATAGTGATAAGACCTTTGAGCAGACCGTTATTATCAACAATAGGGAGCTTTTCGATCTTATGCTTCATAAGGATTTCCTGAGCCTGTTCAAGAGTTGTACCAACAGGAGCAGTAACGAGATCCTCTTTAGTCATTACATCTGAAATAGGAATATCAAAGTTTGTGATAAATCTCATATCACGGTTAGTAAGGATACCAACGAGCTTACCGTTATTTTCAACGATAGGCACACCTGAAATCTTATATTTACCCATAAGCTCATCAGCGTCAGCAACAGTTCTGTCAGGAGTGAGTGAGAACGGATTAACGATAACGCCATTCTCAGAACGCTTTACTTTATCAACCTCTTCAACCTGCTGTTCGATCGACATATTCTTATGAATGATACCGATACCACCTTCACGGGCAATAGCGATTGCCATTTTTGATTCAGTAACGGTGTCCATAGCAGATGTGATGATCGGAGTGTTAAGAACAATATCCTTAGCAAGAGTAGTTTTGAGGTCGATCATGTTAGGTGTTACATCAGATTCAGCAGGAATGAGAAGTACATCATCAAAAGTAAGACCTTCTTTTACAAATTTTTCGTTCATTGTATTTTCCTTCAGCATTTTTATACCCCCTACATTAATTATATCAACACATATATTATTCTTAATAATATACACTATTTTGTCGAATTTGTCAATAAAAATCATAAAATAAAAAGTGAACATTTTATTTATTTTTTTAATAAAATGTCCATCATTAAAAAACTCACTGCAAATATTATATCCGATAAATCAAGTGTTGTCAATGAATACAAAACAAGTTCAGATAATTGCCCAAATCGGCTATGGAACACGCATGGAAATTTCGTTCAGATATTTAATTGACAAGTCTGAAAATCGGGGATAGAATTTTATACAGAGGGGGGAATACTCTAAAGATTTTGCTTATATTTTTGCTTGTCGGGACTGTCGGGAAATTCAGCACAAATATACAGAATCTTTTGAGTACGAAATATTGTACAATAGATAAGGAGCATTGATTTGAATATAATCGTAAGCGATGATAGCTATAAGGTTTACAACGATAGGGTTTTTTTAGGATACATGGGTGAAACCAACAGCCGTACCATACAGATGTTTTTCCCGGCGATCTGGGGTATAAGTGATTACAGGCTGAGATTTGAATATTCTGACGGGGTTATTTATGAAATCCCTGTCACAATAGGAGAAGTTACGATAAACGGTTCACTTCTCAGGGAAGTCGGTGAGATAAAATGCCAATGGATTGCAGTCAAGCCTGCGGGTGACAGCTATGAAGTCGTAGCGAAGTCGAACATTTTCAAGGGTATCATAAAGCCGAGTCTTTCAGACGATGTTGCACCGATTCCTACTTATGAGCAGTCAAAGACTGTGCTTGAAAATGTTCTCGAAGCAGACTCACAGCTTTCTGAAAAGTTATCATCAGCACAGCAGGCTAAGGATGATGCAATTTCAGCAAAGGAAACAGCACAACAGCTTGCAGAAAGCATAAGCAACGACAAGACGATAATTTCGGCAAACGTCGAATCAGCATCACAGGTGCTTGCTGAGGCAAATGACATTG
>JAUNJM010000065.1 GCA_030533265.1 Ruminococcus sp.
CACAAAAAATGATGGCAGACACTTTTTTGTGTCTACCATCATTATATCATTTCACCATTTTTACAGGGATTCCCTTTTCAGTTTATTAAATTATATCATTTTTGTGGACGTATGCTTTACAGCACGTCTTATTAGTCTTTTATAGCCTTAACAGCTTCAAACTCGTCAACAATTTCCTTTTCAGGAGCTGGTGTGAGAAGTGATACAACAACAATCACCAGCGATGCACAGATGAAAGCAGGAAGAAGTTCGTAGATGTTCCAAGCACCACCGAGTGGCTTGATGAGGTATTTCCAAACGAATACCATAACACCACCTACTACAATACCTGAAATTGCACCATATTTGTTAGAACGCTTCCAGAAGAGTGCAAACAGCATAACAGGACCGAATGTTGCACCGAATCCTGCCCATGCGAATGATACGATGCCGAATACTGAGCTGTCAGGATCCCAAGCGATTACGATACCAATGAGAGCGATGATTATGAGTGTTATTCTTGCAACTACCATAGATGATTTTTCAGAAATCTTAACCTTGAGTACCTTCTGGAGAATATTCTGAGAAACGCTTGATGAAGCAGCAAGGAGCTGAGAGTCTGAGGTTGACATTGTTGATGCCATGATACCAGCAATGATAACTCCGGCAACGAGAGCAGGAACTACACCGTATGTACTGAGAAGATCTGAGATTTTAACAATAATAGTTTCAGACTGTGAACCCTCAAGAGTTTCAACAGCACCGATTTTGCTCATTGCAAGACCGATAATACCGATAAGTACAGCTATTCCAAGTGAAAATACAACCCAGACAGAAGCGATACGTCTTGAAGTTTTGATTTTCTTACTGTCTTCAATAGCCATGAATCTGAGAAGGATATGAGGCATACCAAAGTAACCGAGTCCCCATGCGAGTGTAGAAATGATAGTGATGATACCGTATTTTGATGAGCCGCCTGTAACAGGATCGTGGAGAGCGTTGAGTGAAAGATAGCCTTTGAGTGACTTTGCGTTTTCGATAACAGCATCAACGCCACCGGCAACGTTTATACCAAAGCAGAGTACGATGATAAGTGCAATGGTCATGATAATACTCTGAATAAGGTCAGTTGTACTTGCAGCAAGGAATCCACCAAGACAAGTATAAGCAATAATAATCAAAGCACTGACGATCATAGCAACGTGATAGTCGATGTCAAACAGGCTTGAGAAGAGCTTTCCGCAAGCAGCGAATCCCGAACCTGTGTAAGGGATAAAGAAAATCACGATGATGAGGGCTGAGATACCGAGCAGTATATTTTTATTGTCACGGTAACGGTTTGAGAAAAAGTCAGGCAGAGTAATTGAATTCTTGCAATAGTGTGAATAGTGTCTGAGACGTTTGGCAACTATCAGCCAGTTCAGATATGTACCGATTGCAAGACCGATAGCTGTCCATCCTGCTTCAGCACATCCGCTTAAATAAGCAACACCGGGAACTCCCATCAGGAGATAGCTGCTCATGTCGGACGCTTCAGCACTCATAGCCGTAACGAGTGGTCCGAGCTTTCTGCCACCGAGATAAAAGTCATCAACGGTGTTGTTTTTCTTTGAAAATCTTATTCCTACATACAGTATCATTAAAAGATAAAGTACGATAGAAACGAGCATAAGTATTTGTTCTCTTGTCATAATTCTACTCCTTATTTTTTATATGCTTTATCATTATATCAAAAAATACAGCATAAAGCAAGAGTATTTGCGATATTTCTTGATTCATGCT
>JAUNJM010000042.1 GCA_030533265.1 Ruminococcus sp.
ACAAAAAATGATGGCAGACACTTTTTTGTGTCTACCATCATTATATCATTTCACAGTTAGCGTTCCTTTTTTTGTGAACTTGATTTAGTCAAAATTAACATTATTGCAAGGGCTTTAAGCTTATTTTTTTAATCTGCTTTTGTGAGCAAAAAACTTGACAAACAGGCAAAAATATGTTATATTTGTATTTGTGCTAACTACACTTGTTCGTTGGAGGTGGACTAATTGGCAGATAAGGACGCAAAATTGGTTATCGTAAGTTCTGATGTTTTGCCAGAAATCATATCCAAAGTTCTGTCAGCAAAACAGCTCAGAGCAAGAGGAGAGGTATCAAACTCAGCCGAAGCCTGCAGAGCAGTCGGGATCTCCAGAAGTGCGTATTATAAGTACAAGGATTCGGTATTTAATTATGAGGAGCAGTTCACGAACAACATCGTGTCGGTCTACTGTGTACTCAGAGATGAAAAAGGTGTTCTTTCATCAATAATCACAAAACTCTATGAGCTTAACACCAATATTCTGACAATAAACCAGAATATCCCCATTGATTCAGTCGCAACCGTTACAATTTCACTGAGGTTCGACCATGAAACACAAAATACAGCTACTCTGAAAAAAGAACTGCTGGCGCTGGATAGCGTTGTTGATGTTAAGATCATTTCGGGTGAATGATAAAGTAAAAAAATAAATCCCTTTTTACAGTTGTGTGTAGATATAAGCAGTAAGACAAATCAGATTTTGTGAGGTACTAATTCATGAATAAAGAATGGTCGGAAATGAATAAAACCTTACAGTTACAGATTAAGAGAAAAGATACTTTTGTAACTGGTATAGATACATTATTAGAGCTTCGCAGAACACTTATGAAACAAATTTTGCAGTTTAGAAATGAATTGTCTGCTGCCGATTTTTGTGCTATGCCCTTTATAAATGCTAAAGGTTATCATAACAAAACGATTGCATATTCTTTATGGCATATCTTTCGTATAGAGGATATTGTGGCACATTCACTGATTGCAAATAATGAGCAGATTTTGTTTGCAGGCAATTATCAGAGTCGCATAAAATCTCCGATTATTACAACTGCAAATGAACTTGTAAAAGAAGAAATCAGATGGTTTTCAAAGCAGCTGTCTATTGAGGAACTGTATCATTATATTGCTGATGTTGATGAATCCACAACCGATATTTTAAAGTCGCTTACATATAGTGATATGAAACAAAGAATATCCGATGACAGAAGAAAGCAATTGGAGATGCTCAATGTAGTAAGCACTGATGAAAGCGCATATTGGTTGATTGATTATTGGTGCGGAAAAGATTTTAAAGGACTGATACAAATGCCGTTTTCAAGGCATTGGATTATGCATGTTGAGGCGTGTTTAAAGATAAGAGACAAACAATTCTCTGTCAAGTAAATTCCAATTTGACGAATTCTTATTATACACATATACACATTTGTAAATAGAGAGAAAAATAATAAATATAAATGTTAAGGAAGGAAATTTTTATGAGTAAAATTGCAATTATCGGATATGGAGTCGTAGGTTCCGGTACTGTTGAGCTTTTTGAAAAAAACCGTGAATCTATCTGCAAAAAAGTAGGTAAAGACTGTGAGATCAAGTATATCCTTGATCTTAGGGATTTTCCTGACAGCCCTTATGCTGATAAAATGATAAAGGATTTTAATATCATTCTCAATGATGACGAGGTTGAAGTCGTTGCTGAAGTCGTTGGTGGAGCAACATTCGCTTACGACTATACAAAACAACTGCTTGCTAAGGGCAAAAGTGTTGTTACCTCCAACAAGGAGCTTGTCGCAACACATGGAGCAGAGCTTATAGCTCTTGCAAACGCTCATAACTGCAACTATCTTTTTGAAGCAAGCGTTGGTGGTGGTATCCCTATCATCAGACCTCTCAACAAGTGCCTTGCAGGTAATGCTATCGAGCAGATCAGTGGTATCCTCAACGGTACTACAAACTTTATTCTTACAAAGATGATAAAAGATCAGATGGACTTTGCTTCAGCTCTCAAAATGGCACAGGAGCTTGGCTATGCAGAAAAAGACCCTACTGCAGATGTCGAAGGTCATGACGCTTGCAGAAAGATCTGTATTCTCGGTTCACTGGCATTCGGAAAGCATATCTATCCGGATTCAGTTCACTGCTCAGGCATTTCAAACATAACACTTGATGACGTTGAATATGCTGAAAATGCAGGCTATGCTATAAAGCTTATCGGTTCAGTAAAGCCTATCAGTGATGATCAGGTTGTTGCTATTGTTTGTCCACGACTTGTATCAAAGAGCAACCTGCTTTCATCTGTTGACGATGTTTATAACGCAATTTCAGTTACCGGTGACGGTGTCGGAGATGTAATGTTCTACGGAAAGGGTGCCGGAAAGCTTCCAACAGCATCTGCTGTAGTCGGTGATATTATCGACTGTTTGAAGCATCACAACAGAGTGCTTGCTCTCTCATGGGACGACTGCACAGATAAAGAATATGTTGCAAACTACAAAAAAGCTGAAGTTTCAATGTATGTGCGTATAAAAGCCGATGACGCTGAAGAACTTAAAACTGCTATTTCAAGTATGTTCGGAAAGCTCATGTACATTGAAAGAACAGGCAGACCTGAAAACGAAATCGCATTTATTACTCCTAACATGGTTGAAGAAGATATTGATGCTAACCTTACTATTCTTTCTCATTCATGCGAAATCGCAAGCAAGATCAGACTTCTTTAATACAGAAAGGTATAGAAATTCATGTTCAGGATACAAATACCTGCCACAAGTGCAAATCTTGGGGCAGGTTTTGATGCATTAGGATTAGCTCTCACATATTACAACTACGTTGAAATGGAAGAGAGTGACCATATTGATATTGCCTCATCAGACGGACTTGATATTCCGACCGATGAGCGAAATCTGATATATATTTCAGCAAGGGATCTGTTCAATGTCTGTGGAAAAAAGCTTGATGGCTTAAAGCTCAGACAGACAAATACTATTCCAATGGCAAGAGGACTCGGTTCATCATCTGCGTGTATAATTGCAGGACTTGTCGGTGCAAACAAGATGCTCGGAGATCCATTGACTAAAGATGATCTCGTTGACCTCTCTGCACAGATCGAAGGTCACCCTGACAACACTGCTCCAGCACTTCTCGGAGGTATCGTTACTGCTGTTTTTGACGGTCGTAAGGTTCACTGGGTCAAGCAGGAGGTTTTCACAAAGCTGAAATTTGTAGCTATAATACCCGATTTCGAGCTTAAAACCGAGTTGGCAAGAGCTTGTCTACCAAAGGAAATAGCTCATAACGACGCTGTTTATAATCTTTCAAGAGCTGCATTGTTCTCGGCTTCACTGCTTACAGGTAAGTTTGAGAATCTGAGAACTGCCGTTGACGACAGACTTCATCAGCCATACCGTATGGAACTTATTCCTCACTGCAAGGACGTTTTTGACATAGCTTATACACATGGTGCATACGGTGCATACATCAGTGGTGCAGGACCGACAATTATGGCAATTGTTGACGAGAACAACACATATTTTGCAGGCAAAATGAAATTTTCACTTGATAATGCAGGTCTTTCAGGCTGGCAGGTACACGAATTCAGAATCGACAACGATGGTACAAAAATCATCGGAATATAGAGAGGATAGCTATGCTTATAAACCGAACAGATTTTCAAAAGCTTTTCAATGATAGCGATATTACCGTTACCGATAAGCAGTATAGTGACCTTGAAACCTACAGCAACCTGCTTGTAGAGTGGAACGAAAAGATAAATCTGACTGCTATAACTGATGCTGAGGGCATTGCTATCAAACACTTTTTCGACAGTGTTTTTCCGTTCACAATAATAGACCTTCCACAAGGTGCAACGATTATCGACGTTGGTACGGGTGCAGGATTTCCATCATGTCCTCTTAAAGTTTTCAGACCTGATCTCAGACTGACTCTCCTTGACAGCCTTAACAAGCGTATTAAATTTTTGCAGGAAGTATCGGATACTATCGGTCTGGACGCACAGTGTGTCCACGGACGTGCCGAGGAACTGGGACGAAATGATGATTACCGTGAAAAATACGACATTGCCTGTGCAAGAGCCGTTGCAAATATGAGTGAACTTTGCGAATACTGTCTGCCATTTGTAAAATTGGGTGGAAAGTTCGTTGCACTCAAAGGTTCAAACGGTCTTGATGAGCTGAAAACTGCTACAAATGCGATAAAAACTCTCGGTGGTAAGGTTGATTTTACAAAAGAATATACTCTCCCGAACGGCGACGGCAGAACGCTTATCGTCATAAAAAAAATCTCACCTACCCCTGAAAAGTATCCCCGCAATAAGGGACAGATGAAAAAGAAACCATTGTAAATTTGAATTTTATTTAAGCATTTATAATATACTTATATAATGTTTATGAGGATAGAATTATGTGATTGGGATATAATCTGACTGAAATACAAATCAACGTGCTGTGAAAAAATCAC
The DNA here is from genome assembly GCA_030533265.1 of Ruminococcus sp. Taxonomy (GTDB): domain Bacteria; phylum Bacillota; class Clostridia; order Oscillospirales; family Ruminococcaceae; genus FB2012. The sequence continues at coordinate 4,506 of JAUNJM010000042.1, forward strand.
AGCACTTTTTTCACAATCCTCTTGACAACGCATAATATAAAGTGTAAAATATAATTACTCTTTGCACTGCAAAACTACAGTACAAACTGAGCAGGCAATGACTTTAAGCGTCATATAGCCGGGCTGTATTAAACAGCAGCAGATTGTGAATTTACACATCTGTGGGACAGTTGTATGTTCCATAGGTGTATTTTTTATTCATGGGAACAGTTTCTGTGGCATGCCAAAAAGAGAAATTCATTATCGTACAATTTCGTACAGAACATGGAGGACCTTTTATGACAACCCAAAAATCAAACGAATTAAATGAAATAGCTGTAATCAGAAAGCTGTCAATAGTAAGCATTCTCGGCAATTTTGTTCTGTCAGTATTCAAGGCTTTTGCCGGATTCTTCGGACAATCAGGAGCAATGATCTCAGATGCAGTTCATTCGTTTTCTGACGTACTTACAACGATAATAGCGTTCATAGGAGTAAAGCTATCCAAAAAGCAAGCAGACAAATCTCATCCTTACGGTCATGAACGTATCGAATGTGTCGCAGCATTGTTTTTGGGATTGCTGTTGCTCGTGACCGGTCTTGGGGTCGGTAAAGTCGGACTTGAAAATATACTCTCAGGTGACTATGCAAAGCTTGCAGTACCAAAGCTTATTGCTCTTATAGCAGCTATCATCTCGATAATCGTCAAAGAAGCAATGTTCTGGTATACACGTTACCATGCAAAACAGATAAACTCCGCAGCCTTCATGGCAGATGCATGGCATCACCGTTCAGATGCACTTTCATCAATCGGTTCACTTATTGGTATCGCAGGAGCAATGCTCGGCTTCCCTGTACTTGACAGCGTAGCAAGTGTTATTATCTGTCTATTCATCCTTAAGGTTTCTTATGACATTCTAAAAGACGCTATCAAAAAAATGATGGATACCTCTTGCGATGAAGCTTTTGAAAAAGAACTCAGAGAGTATATTGAAGGTTTAGAGGATGAATTTACAGTTGATATGCTCCAGACACGAATGTTTGGAAACAAAATCTATGTTGACCTTGAAATTCAGGTTGATGGAGATAAAACGTTACGAGAAGGTCATGATATTGCAGAATCCGTCCATAACAGCGTTGAAAACAAATATCCCGACATCAAGCACATCATGATACACGTTAATCCGACTCAGGAATAATACAAAAAATGCTCAGAGTAATCTCTGAGCATTTTTCTATCTTATTTTGTTTAAAACTATTTAACAGTGACAGTTGCAGCAAGCGGGAGTTCATAATTATCAAATCTGAGTGAAACGTCCATGGTATCAAAATCGTCCATGTGAACAGCGTATGAAAGAATGAAAACATTACCTCCTGGGGCTGTTATCGTCTTGTCACCGGCAACGATTCCTCTGAAAGCCTTTGTAACTATACTATAGTAAAACTTCATTGTCAGTGAGTATCTATACAAATTTAACAAGCTTTTAAATATAGCTTAAAATAATTAGTGATTATGTCACTATAATTTCATAAGTTTGCACTGTTCGATGCCTTCGCTCCAGAATTTCTCCAATGGCAGACCTTTAATTTGAGAAACGATACTGGAATTCATCGCACCATGACCTACTATAAGAATATCCTTTCCCTTTTCAATCTCAGGTCTTATAACCTCAGATAAGAAGTCTCCAGTGCGTGCAAAAAGCTCTTCAAGGCTCTCTCCACCTTGTACAGCCTCATATTTTTCAGGGGTTTCAAAAAGAATATGCACAGGAATATCCATACGCTGAAAGCTGTTCTCAAGCCCCTCATATATACCGAAGCTCATCTCTATCAATCGGCGATCTGTGATAATTGGTACATTTCTTCCTTTAAGAACAAGCTCAGCAGTTTCCTTTGCACGACAGAGTGGTGAGCAATAGCAGACATCAAAATTAACATTCTGATACTTTTTTCCTGCGTCTATTGCCATAGCTCTGCCATCGTCATTGAGTGGTATATCAGTTCTCCCCTGTAATTTATTTTTAACATTCCAATCTGTAGTTCCGTGTCGCATAATATACAGCATATTTTAACCTCACAATACAAATTATCTTAGATAAGTATAACATGACCTAAAATTAAAGTCAAATATTCAAGTTTATACTTGAAATAAATTATATTCTGGTGTATAATTCAATAAGGGCTTGCTCGTTATTTAACAAGCATGATCACTGTAAAACAGTTCTGGAGTAGTGGTGAATTGTACCTGCCATTATCTCAGGATGCAACCCGTTGCCTATGAGTCGGGGTGCATCTTTTGCGTACTTATTTTATCCTGAAAAACTTATTTTATGGAGGTAAATCTATGATCTTTGAACAAAACAAGAAAAAAGTTATCGACGAATATGAAGCGTTGATCGCTAAGAAAAATACCATTGCACCTTGCTATAACGGCATTTATGACAGATATGAAAACCCTGTACTTACAGCCGCTCACGCTCCTGTTATATGGAAGTATGACATGAACCCTGATACGAATCCATATTTCATGGAACGTCTGGGCATAAACGCTGTACTCAACTCCGGAGCTATTTATATGAACGACAAGTATTATCTTGTTGCAAGAGTTGAAGGTAACGACCGTAAATCATTCTTTGCCGTAGCAGAGAGTGAAAGTCCTGTTGACGGATTCAGATTCTGGGATTATCCTGTACAGCTTCCTGACACAGAGCCTGATGAAACAAACGTATACGATATGCGTCTTACACAACATGAAGACGGCTGGATATATGGTGTTTTCTGCTCTGAGAGCAAGGACAAGTCAAGCAAAGATCTGTCTGCTGCGACAGCTCAGGCAGGTATCGTAAGAACTAAAGACCTAAAAACATGGGAACGTCTGCCTAACCTGATTTCGAAGTCACCACAGCAGAGAAATGTTGTTCTTCACCCTGAGTTTGTGGACGGAAAATATGCTTTCTACACACGTCCACAGGACGATTTCATTGACACCGGCTCAGGTGGAGGAGTATGTTTTGGACTTTGCGAGGACATTACAAACCCTGTTATCTGCACCGACGAGGTTGTTATCTCACCAAGACAGTACCATACTATAACAGAGGTTAAAAACGGTGCCGGAGCAGTACCGATAAAAACTCCAAAGGGTTGGATACACATTGCACACGGTGTCAGAAACACTGCTGCTGGGCTCAGATACGTTATCTATGTTTTTGCAACAGCCCTCAACGACCCAAGCAAGATTATTGCATCACCATCAGGACTTTTCATTGCACCTCATGGCAGTGAGCGTGTTGGTGACGTATCAAATGTATGCTTCACCAACGGAGCTATCGTGCGTGAAAACGGTGATGTTTACATCTACTACGCATCATCAGATACTCGTTTGCACGTTGCGTCAACGACAATAGACAAGCTCATGGACTACACCTTCAACACACCGTCAGATCCTCTCCGCTCAGTAGATTGCGTTAAGCAGAGATGTGACCTTATTACCAAAAACCTTGAATATATGAATAAATAAAAGCAATGCCCTGCTGTGAATTTTCACAGCAGGGCATTTTTATATTTTTAAAAAGCTCCTTACCAGAGAATTGATGTGGTAAGGATCTGATTTAATTATAAATAAATATCCCCCGGCATAGCCGGAGGGTCATATGCGGGCAAAGCCCTCTGTTGTTAGCAGCACCTCAACGTCGCAGGAATAGAAGCTAAAGACTTGCACGCACTCCGCCACACCTTTGCTACGAACCTTTTAAACGGCATTAAGCAACCTGACGGTTCAATAAAATCCTTAACTCCAAGACAGGTTGCCGATTTGCTAAGGCACACAACTTCTGAAATTACAGAAATCTATTATGTAAAAAGATATTTGACAAAACTCAACGGCATAACAGATGGGTTTGAATTATAAAGACATTATTCTTAATCAAGATAGATAATTAAATATCCTCTCTATTATTTCATTATCTACTTTTTCATCAAATTTTCTGGCAAATAGTTTATCAGAATTGACTAATAAATCAAAGTCTTCACTTTTAAATGTATATGGTCCACCCCTATTCCAGTCGATAAATCGCAAGCATTCATCTTCGATATTATCATGATAAGGGGAAGAATAAGCAATAGTCTGTAAAAAGATTTCATCTGCACATAGAGAAAATCTAAATAATTTCTTCATAGATTTATATTGTTGTAAAATATATTTTGCCATATCGTTTGTAATGCTAAACCACTGAGCTCCTTTAATAAATTCAATATTAGTTTTTGAAGTCCTATCTATTTTTAGCTTATGTTGTAGCTTTAAAGATTTTGACTCAATTTTTGATAAAATTGCTGTACGCTTTCCTGTTAAGCGTCCTATATGGTTTTGGAGAAAATGATAATATTGAATTCTATACATAAAATCCTTTGTTTTATTTGCTTGACTCTCCAATTCTAAAGAAATATATTCTTTGCCGTTATGTGATTTGAAAAAATCGTGAATATAGTCCTGAGATTTAATAGGAAGATCACTTCCGGAAATAAGATGATAATAGGAGTGTGGTGTTTGTATTGCCTTTTCTAATAAAATAATTTCAGTTTGAATTAGAGAACTTCCTCCCCAATTAGCATTTATAGGTTTTACAAAATATAAATTAGATTTTTT
>JAUNJM010000043.1 GCA_030533265.1 Ruminococcus sp.
ATTTACTGAAATAAGAACATCGTCAGTTTTTATTCTTGCATGATGTGCAGGACTATGCTTTACTATCCCTGTAATTTCAACTGCCATAAAACCACTCCTTTTCTATATGTTTCACCAAAATATATTTACATACAAAAAGCAGAGAAGGACGAATCCTCCTCTGCCCTTAAGCCAAGCTATTTGAATAGCAGAGGTTAACCGCTATTCCGTTAACAGCTGATAATCAAAAATTATGCTTCCTTTTTGATTACTTCTACACCCTTATAATATCCGCAATTCTTGCAAACTTTATGAGGAGCTGTAAGCTCACCACAGTTTGAACATCTGCAGAGTGCTGGTGCATCTAATTTCCATACTGCTGAACGTCTTTTGTCACGTCTTGCTTTGGAAACTTTTCTCTTTGGTACTGCCATTCTCGGCACCTCCTCTTCAGGATAATAGATTAATTGCTATTCAGGAACAGTTACATTCACCCTCATTCAAATCTTGTCCGCAAACGTAACACAAGCCCCTGCAGTCTTCCCTGCAAAGAATCTTTGTAGGCAGCTGTAACAACAAATCTGAAATAGCTAATTCATTTAAATCGAGAGAATTGCTTTCACACACTACATATTCATCATTTTTCGTATTAGCAGTCTGAACAAGAATATGTTCAAATTCATTTTCAAACTCTCGATCAAATTCTTTTAGACATCTGTCACAACAAAGGTTCATTGTGAATCTAGTTGCATAATTGAGTTTTACCACTCCTGCACGATTCTCTATCTTAGCCTTTATTGCTATTGGTGAACAAAATGACTTTGACACAGGTATGTCAGGTAATTCATCAATATTGATATTATATTCAACATCTTTTGTTTCACCGACAATGTCAAACAGTTGTTTTAACTGTAATATCATATTACACCTCAAACATCATAAATTTTATTATATCCTTTATAATAAAATTTGTCAATAGTTTTATGAAATCTTTTTTAATTACTTAATAAATGCCTTAACCTTAGCAGGAAGTTCATCAACATCTGCTGAAACTGTGAATACGATCTTGATATCCTTTGCAAGCATTGCAACCTTTTCGATCATGTTGCCAAAAGCTTCATAATCTCTGCCACCGATTCTGAGGATACCGTCAACATATACTTCCTGAATATCATAGTTACCTGCAAGCATTCCTGCAACAAAACCATAGAATGCATCATAGCTGTTGATACCATATTCTTCAGCGTCAACTAGTCTTACTTCATGTGGAATGTCATAAGTAAGCTTCATGCATCTTTCAATACAAACAACATGTCCTGTTGCTTTCTGTGCTGACTCCTTGATAGCGTCAACCAATATTTTTGTTTTACCTGTTCCCTTTTTTCCCGGAATTAAATTAATCATAATGTACTCCTATCCGTCCTTATGGACTATTTTATTTTCAAAAATTAATTACTTGATTTTAGCCTCAAGTTCAGCCTTTTGTGATTCATAACCAGGCTTACCGAGAAGTGCAAACATATTTTTCTTATAGCTTTCTACACCAGGCTGATTGAATGGATTAACGCCAAGCATATATCCTGAAATAGCACAAGCTTTTTCAAAGAAGTATACCATTTCACCGAAGTTTTCTTCATCAAGCTTATCAACTTCAAGAACGATATTCGGTACTCCACCTTCTGTATGTGCAAGAACAGTACCCTGGAAAGCTTTTTTGTTTACTACAGACATATTCTGATTTGTAAGGAAGTTAAGTCCATCAAGATTTTCTGCATCATCTTCAAGGAAAAGATCCTGTTTTGCTTCCTTTATATCCACAACAGTTTCGAACATAACTCTTGAACCGTCCTGAACAAACTGTCCCAATGAATGAAGATCTGTTGAGAATGTAGCTGATGCAGGGAAAATACCCTTATTATCTTTTCCTTCACTCTCACCATAGAGTTGTTTGAACCATTCAGCCATCATAGTGAAGCTTGGATCATAAGAAACGAGCATTTCTACACTCTTGCCCTTATTGTAAAGAACATTTCTCAATGCTGCATATGTGTAACAGTCGTTACCATCGTCCTCAGCATATTTGTCCATAGCATTCTTTGCACCTGCCATGATCTTATCAATATCACAGCCTGCAACAGCGATTGGCAAAAGACCTACTGCTGTAAGTACTGAGAAACGGCCACCGATGTCATCAGCAATAACAAATGTTTCATAACCTTCAGCATCAGAAAGCTCTTTGAGTGTTCCTCTTGCTTTATCCGTTGTAGCAAAAATTCTTGTTTTTGCTTCTTCCTTGCCATACTTATCTTCAACAAGCTTCTTGAAAATTCTGAATGCCAAAGCAGGCTCTGTAGTTGTACCTGATTTTGAGATCACATTTACACAGATGTCCTTACCCTCACAAATAGAAAGAATCTCATTCAGATAAGTTGGACTGATGTTGTTTCCGACAAAATAGATATCAGGTGTATCTTTTTTTAGATTGTTATAAAATGGTGATTTAAGCAATTCAATAGCTGCTCTTGCACCAAGATAAGAACCGCCGATACCAATAACGATAAGAATATCAGCTTTTTCCTTAATTATTTCAGCTGCTTTTTTTATTCTTTCGAACTCTTCCTTGTCATAATTTTCAGGCAAATCCACCCAGCCAAGAAAATCGTTACCCAGACCACTTTTTGAAGCCAGAGTGTTATGTGCTGCTGTTACAAGCGGAGCGATACCCTCAAGCTCATGTGGTTGAACAAAAGGTTCGAGATATTTTGCATTAAGTTTAATAGCCATATTAACAGTCCTTTCTACTTAGCTATGATAAATTATACTATATTTTTCTGAATATTTCAAGTAATTTAATATGCTATCGGAAGTTTTGTTTATTTTGCACAAAATTTCATATGATTACCCAAACAGATTTAACAAAATTCTTTTTGTAGAAAATCTGAAACTGTTCTTTTCCACTCTGTTTTTTATTACAATTTCTCCTTTTATCAACTCAGTTTCTCCGTTTTTGAAAACGATTTCACCAATCTTACTGTTTTTCAGCACAGGTGCTTTAATTGATTCTTTTCGTTTAAATTCGCAACTTATCTGACGATATGTACCTCTTGGAATCACAATATTTTCAAGCTTCCTGATACTCACCTCGGTTTCCAGGCACTCTCCACCTTCAATTTTGATTTTTTCAACAGCTTTTTCATCAATTTCAGGTTCATAAATTTCAAAATTTTCAAAAGCATAGTTAAGCAGTTTCTTCGCTTCAGCAAACTTCGTATCCTCATCACTGCAACCCAATAACACTACACTCAACATCATATTATCACGTTTTGCTGTTACAACCAATGACGAACCTGTTTCCTTTGAATAGCAGGATTTCAGCCCTGTTATTCCTTTATATGTTCTCATAAGTCTGTTGGTACTTACAAGCTCCACCTTGTCATTTCTTATATTTGTCATCCACGTTGTATAGTATGGGATAAACTTATCATATTTCACTATTTCACCAGAAAGCAAAGCAAGGTCAAAAGCAGTTGAAACAGTATCATCGTTTGCTCCTGTACAGTCAGTAAATTTCGTGTTTTTAAGTCCCAGACTTTCAGCTTTTTTATTTGCTGTTTTTACAAAATCAGATTCTGTATTGCACACTTTTTCTGCAAGAGCTGTACACCCATCATTAGCATTGCCTACTGTGATTGATTTCAACAACTCATCAACCGTAATGCTCTCCCCCACATCAAGCCAAACTTGTGGTGCATCCTTAGAATTTGCATTTGCTGATACGGTTACTTTATCATTAAGTTTCAATTTGCCATTCTCGATTTTCTCCTCTGCCAAGAGTGCAGTCATAAGTTTTGCGAAGTGTGACATGGACATTACGGATTCAGAATCTTTTTCTGCTATAACTGTACCGGTTGATATTTCCATTACTACTGCTGATTTAGCAGTTATCTCTTCCATAATCTCATTATCAGATATAATATCAGCCTGAGTCATCTGTACTGATTTTAAAATACCATCTGCATTCGCTACGATTGGTGACACTATTAAAACAGACAGACTGAGGCATGCTAAAAATCTTTTTATTTTTTTCATAAGGAACCTCCCGAAAACAATTACTTTGTTTAATACTATTCAGCAAGTCCTCAAAATAAAACAAAAAAGCGATGAACAAAATTAATTGTCCATCGCTAATAGGTTTTCCTGTCAGGTTAGTCTACAATAAATTCCTTGATTTCTGCAAGAAATGCTTCTGCATCATCTGTGTGTGCAACCAATTCAATTGAATTTGAAAGATCAAGGCTGAATATTCCCATAATTGACTTTGCGTCAACGGCATATCTTCCTGATACAAGATCAACATCAAATTCATACATTGTTACTACGTTTACAAATTTCTTTACTGATGCGATTGAGTCGAGTTTGATTTTTACTTTTGTCATAAAATATCCTCCTTTATGAGCACTCGTTACATTAATACTTTTTTTACACTTACATTATAACTTTTTGTGTTCAAAAGTCAAGAGGATTTGCAAAAAAAAATAAAATATAGTATAATAGTCAATAACCTAAAATTTTATTATAAAAATTTTGTTTAAACTTACTATGCTAAATCCTTTTAAGACAACGGAGAGCAATGCTATGAATGTTTTTTACTACACTTTCGGTTGCAAGGTCAACCAATACGAAACTGAAAATATTAAACTGAAATTAGAATCCAATGGTTTTTACACTGTAAGTACTATAGCTTCCGCTGATATTGCCGTTGTGAACACCTGCACGGTTACTTCACGTTCAGATCTCAAATGCCGTCAACTACTTCACAAAATAAAAAAAGATAATCCTCAGTGTATCGTTGTACTGACAGGCTGTTTCCCTCAGGCGTTCAGTGATGATGCTGAGTCTATGACAGAATGTGACATAATCACAGGCTCATCAAACAAATCACAGATCCCTGATTATATTGACGAATACCTTATTAATCGTCAGAGAATAATTGACATTCCTCCACATCAGAAAGGCGAAAAGTTCGAGCAGATGTCAAACAGTAATGTTGCTGCGAAGACACGTGCTTATATGAAAATTCAGGATGGCTGTGACCAGTATTGTTCTTACTGCATTATACCATATGCAAGAGGTCATGTACGCTCAAAACCTATAGATGTTATTGCTCAGGAAACCTGCCAACTTACAAAAGCCGGACACAAGGAAATTGTAGTTGTAGGTATAAACTTATGGTGCTATGGCAAGGATTTTAATGATGATATAAGACTGGTAGATGCCGTTGAAACCATTTGCAAAAATGCTCAGGACTGTCGTGTTCGTCTTGGTTCTATAGAGCCTGAAATGGTAACCGATGAGGATATTATAAGATTATCTCATCTTGACAACTTCTGCCCTCAGTTCCACTTGTCTTTACAGAGTGGCTGTGATAGGACTTTAAAAGCTATGAACAGAAAATACACATCAGCTGAATACGAAGATCTCTGCACAAGGCTCAGAGCATCATTCCCTGACTGTGCTATAACTACCGATGTCATGGTCGGATTTGTCGGTGAAACTGACCAGGATTTTAATGAATCACTTGAGTTTGTAAAGAAAATCGGATTCTCAAAAGTTCATATTTTCCCATACTCAATCAGAAGTGGTACAAGAGCAGAAAAAATGCAAGGACATCTCCCAAAACACATAAAGCAAAACAGAGCCTCAAAAATGGAAGCTGTATGCAAGTCAGAAAGCAAGAAATTCCTTGAAAGTATGATTGGAAAAACTCAGAAAGTGCTGTTTGAAAAGGAAAAATCTGCTGAATATCATCAGGGATACACACCGAACTACACTCTTGTTAAGGTTAGCCGAAAATCTGCTGACGTTTCTCTCAGACGTCAAATGCGTGTAGTTCTCATTATCGGTATTGAAAAGGATTATTGTATTGGAAAAATTATTGACACTCAGGAGGATTTGATATGAAACACAAAAAATGTGCTTTAATAACAGGCGCAAGCTCAGGTATCGGATATGAATTCGCTAAAATACTGGATAAAAAAGGCTATGAACTCATTGTTGTAGCAAGACGTACCGATAAGCTCAATAAGCTTAAAGATGAACTTAAGGGTAATGTCACTGTAATATCGTGCGATTTATCATGCGAAAAGCAATGCTTTGAGCTTTATGAAAAAGTTAAACATATGAACGTTTCACTCCTTATAAACAATGCAGGTTTCGGTGCTGTCGGTTATTTCAATGAAATCCCTCTTGAACGTGAAACAGAAATGATTAAGACAAACTGCATTGCCCTTCATATTCTGACAAAGCTCTTTCTCAATGATTTTATCAAAAAAGACTATGGCTATATTCTCAACGTTGCATCATCGGCAGGTTTAATGCCCGGTGGTCCTCTTATGTCCGCATACTACGCTACAAAGGCTTACGTTACCAGTCTGACAAGCGGTATTTATCAGGAGCTTAAATCAATGGGAAGTAAAGTTTCGGTTTCTGCACTTTGTCCAGGCCCTGTTGATACTGAATTCAACAAGGTCGCAAACGCTCAGTTTAATCTGAAAAGTATTTCTGCAAAACGCTGTGCTGAGATCGCTTTAAGAGAGATGTTTGCAAAAAAACTTATCATCATTCCATCTCTTGACATGAAGTTAAGTAGTATCGCAGGTAAAATTGCTCCGAGAAAGTTTGTTTTATACATTGCAAGACATATTCAGTCAAAAAAGATAAAATAATTGCTTTTTCCGATAAAAATTATGACCCAAATTTAAAAATATGCAAAATGCTATAGACAAAAGAAAAAAATTATAGTATAATGTACCATATAATATTTCGAGGTATTTTTATGAGAGTTATTACAGGAAGTGCCAGAGGTAAAAAGCTTAAAACTCTGGAATCACTTGATATACGACCTACATCAGATATGGTCAAAGAGGCTATTTTTTCTATAATCCAGTTTGATGTACCAGGAGCTTCTGTGCTTGACTTGTTTGCAGGTAGTGGCCAGCTTGGTATTGAGGCTCTTAGCCGTGATGCTTCACACTGTGTTTTTGTTGATAAGAACCGTGCAGCTTATAATATCATAAATGAAAATCTTGAAAACTGTGGTTTCAAGAAAAATTCACGTGTTCTGCTTATGGACAGCATTGAGTATCTCAAGACTGCTAAAAAAGGGCTTGACATTGTTCTGCTTGACCCTCCATATCATATGGGACTCATTGAAAAGGCTTTGCCTTTGCTTGATAAAAAGCTCAACGAAAGTGCTATTGTTGTTTGCGAGCACGAAAAGGAGCTTACACTTGATGAAGAATATGGCAGACTCAAGCTTCATAAAAGATATAAATACGGCAAAATTGCTGTGACAGTTTTCAAAATCCCCGAAGAATAGAGGAGTAACTAATGAGAATTGCTGTTTGTCCGGGTAGCTTTGACCCTGTAACAATGGGACATCTTGATATAATTAACAGAGCTTCGAGGCTATTTGATAAGGTTATTGTTCTTGTTTCTTTCAATCCCGGAAAATCTTCTGCAAGATTTTCTCTTGAGGAAAGAATGGATATGATAAAAACAGTTACGAAACATCTTGATAATGTTGAAGTTGACTGCAATGATGGTCTGCTTGCAGATTACCTCAAAAAAACAGGTGCTGATGCTATTGTCAAAGGATTACGAGCTGTTTCTGATTTTGAGTATGAATTCCAGATGGCTCTTGCAAACAAAAAGCTTTATGCTGATGCTGAAACAGTTTTCCTTACAACAAACAGTGAGAACATGTATCTCTCTTCGAGCGTTGTAAAGGAAATCGCAAGCCTTGGTGGTGAAATCAAAGGCTTTGTTCCGGATGAAATACTCGAAACAATAAAAAATCGTTTATATTTAGCAAAATAATTTTTGAAAGGAAGTATAATACTATGAACATGGACGAAATTCTTGACCTGATGGACGGACTTCTTGATAAGTCAACTTCTGTTCCCTTTTCAAATAAGAGAGTTATTGATTGCGAACAGATGCGTGAATATGTTGACACCATCAGAATGAACTATCAGAAGGAAGTTAAACTCGCAAGAGAAACTGCTAAGGAAAAAGACAGAATCATTGACGAGGCAAACAAAATTGCTGAGGATATTATCAAGCAGGCTGAAGAAAGAGCATTGACTATCGCTTCTGAAGAAGAAGTCGTTAAAAAAGCAGGCGAAATTGCTAACGAACAGCTCAAAAATGCTAAGCAACAGGCTGATGCAATTATTGCTGATGCTATTGCTAAGGATCAGAGCATCAAGGCTGCTCTGGCTGCTAAACTTGACAAGGCTTTGTCTGATGCTGAGAGAGTGCTTACAAGAAACCTTAATGAAGTTTCTGCTACTAAAGATGCTGTTCTCAACCTTGGTTCTGCTGAATAATTTTACAAAAAATCAAGGAGTTATCTTTTTTAAGATAACTCCTTTTTGTTATGCTTATTAAAGTCCGTTAGGATTGTTCTTTGTGAAATTCCAGCCGTCTGCTGCCATTTCATCAAGCTGATATTTTGCCTCCCAACCGAGAACTTCTTTTGCTTTTGTTGTATCTGCATAGCAGGTTGCAATATCTCCAGGTCTTCTTGGCTTGATAACGTATGGAAGCTCTTTTCCACAAGCTTTTTCAAATGCATGAAGCACGTCCATTACACTTGAACCCTTACCCGTTCCAAGGTTTACTGCCTCTACTCCATTATGTTCAAGGGCATATTTTAATGCATTAAGGTGTCCCGTTGCAAGATCAACTACATGGATATAATCTCTTACACCAGTACCGTCAGGAGTGTCATAATCATTTCCGAAAACGCCAAGTGCTGCCAGCTTTCCTGTCGCAACCTGAGCTATATATGGGAATAGATTGTTTGGAATACCATTAGGATCTTCACCAATAAGTCCACTCTTATGAGCACCAATCGGGTTGAAATATCTGAGCAATACAACTGACCATTCATCATCTGAAACACATATGTCTTTCAGAATCTGCTCAATCATAACTTTTGTATAACCATAAGGATTAGTTGAACTATTTGTAGGCATTGTTTCAATATATGGTACTGGATTATCTACACCATAAACCGTA
>JAUNJM010000044.1 GCA_030533265.1 Ruminococcus sp.
AAGCTCAACAACTTCAACAAACAGCACTGCTGCAACTACAGGTTCTACTTCAACAAACAAGGGAACAACAACTTCAACAACAACTACAGCTGATAAGACAGCTAACACAGGTGCAACAGCAGGTATCGCTCTTGCAGGTCTTGCACTCGCAGGTGTTGCTTTGGTAGTTTCTAAGAAGAAATAATCATAAAAAGTTGATTTAAAGACTCCGTTTTAAACGGAGTCTTTTTTATGTAAAAGACGACATTTTTTTGTGAAAAATAGCCAATAAATTGATTTCAAATTGTGCAAATGATATATTGCTAAAAGAGATTAAGTGTGATATAATCAATATGTAAAATTTATGTTTCAAAAAAGATTGAGACAAAAAATGGAGGTAATTATTATGAAGAAAATACTTGCAGCTACTTTGGCTCTCATGATGACAGCTACAGTTTTGGCATCATGCGATGAAGAATCAAGCTCAAAGGCAGAAGAATCAAAGGCTGAAGAATTATCATCAGTAGCTGAGGAAAGCGTAGCAGAAAGCACAGCAGAAAGCGCAGCAGCTGACGAAAACACACCTGTTGACATCAAGGAAATGCCAACATACCTTAAGAACCAGGAAACAGCTTCATTAAAGTTCACAACAGATATGAACGTTGAAGACATCTGTACTCCTTTGCTCGATAGTGGTGCTTCAAATGTAACACTTACAATCGAAGAGCTTGAAGGTATTCCAATGCTCAGAGTTCAGGTTCTTGATAAGGACGATCAGGGTCTGTACATGCTTCCAAAGCTTCAGTTCAATGTTGCTAACCTCTTCAAGGGTAAGGAATCAGAGCTTCCTAAGGTGTTCACAATTAAGGCTGACATTGTAACAAAGGCAGTAGGTCCTTACCATAGTGAAGAAACAGGCGACGATTTGATGGTTCCTGGTAACTTCATGGGTAAACTCGTTACTCAGCCACACGACGATAAAGAAGGTAACACATGGAACGAGCTTATCGAATTTGCAGAGGCAGAATGGGTAAGTGACTGGGGATACTATGAGCTTATGTGCCGTCCTGGAATCAAGGAGCAGGCTAAGTACCTTGACACAACAGAAAGTCAGTTCTTCACACTTATGAGATGGGGAATTCCTAACCAGGCTGACTTCTACTTTGCTAACCTCACATTCCTTGACGAAGCAGGAAACGTTATTGAGTGTAGCTACGGTAAATAATATTTTTGCATAAATAAAAACTGCGAACAGAAATGTTCGCAGTTTTTTATGTTATCTTGATAGTTATGTTATTGCCGATGTCAATTTTTTTAAGTTTGTTGTTTTTAAACTCAGCTTTAAAGTCCATTCCTTCAATTTTACCCTGCTGAGTTATGACATTTCCTGATTTGTAGCTTTTGACCTTTGATTGATCGTAGCATTGTTCCAGAGCTAATGTGAACAGATTAAGGATTCCAAGCTGAGGGAATTCACTTCTTGGAGCAGAGTAGCTGACTCCTTTGAAATCTATTGAACAGTTTTCCTCAGAAAGCGTCACAGCCATGCCCTCAATGGTTTCGGGCGCAGTAAAAACGGCTTTCCAGGTTTTTTCATTGCCACGTTGAAAATCAGCTGAGTATGTAATATCACCTTGAGTCATGTCAGCATGGCATTTGTAATTTGAATCTATGCCGACAGGTTTGCAGGCTGATTTCCCACAGCCTGAAATAGCGAAAATAAAGCAACCGACTGTTAGAAGAACAGCCGGTATTTTTTTAGATTTCATAAAAACCCCTCCAAAAAATACTGCCTTTCAAAGCTTTTTGCGAAGAAAGACAGTTTTAATCAGAGTTTATTTGTTCTCCCAGTCCTTTAACTCCTGCGAGAAGTGTGAAATAATATCGCTTGCAAGAATACTGCGTTCGGAATACTGTGCAGATAGCCTTTCAGCAGTGCAACCCATAAGACAGCAAGCAAGTAAGCAAGCTTTTTGTGTAGCAACACCCTGTGAAATGAATGAACCGATAAGTCCTGCAAGCATATCTCCTGAACCACCCTTTGCAAGAGCTGTGTTGCCGAAATCGGTGACGAAAGTTGTGCCGTCAGAAAGAGCAGTTATAGTCTGAGTAGCCTTTGAAACTATTGTTACACCATATTTTTTAGCAAGCATGACAGCATAGCCGAGTCGGTTTTCCAGTATCTCTGCAGTTGAAACTCCACAAAGCCGAGCAAGTTCAGCAGGATGAGGAGTGAGGATTATCTCTGCCTGTTTTTCTTCTAATATATCTATATGCGTAGACAGGCAGTTTATGCCGTCGGCGTCAATAATCAGAGGAATCTGAGAGTTTCTTATCAGCTCAAAAACGACAGCTTTAGTGCCATCGGTGACGCCCAGTCCACATCCGATTACAACAGCCGAGCATTTTTTTGTGATATCGCAAAGCATTGATGCGTTATCGGCAGTGATAAATCCTTGCTCATCGTATGCAAGGGGGGTAAAGACACATTCAGGCATTGCCGATACAAGAGAGTGTGCAACGGGAGTCGGAGTGCAAAGCTGTGCAATACCAACTCCACTCTTCAAGGATGCTTTTGTACTTATCATGGCAGCCCCCATGTAACTTTCACTTCCACAAATGAGCATTAACCTTCCGAAAGTACCCTTGTGACTGTTTCGGCTACGGTGTGGCAGAAGTGGTACGATTTCATGTTTTGATTTAAGATATATCCGAGTGTCCATATTTTTATCCCAACCGTCAGGGATGCCTATATTTTTTACAATGACATCACCACAGTAATCCTTTGCAGGGTGAAAATGTAAACCTGTCTTTGAACGATGGAATGTTATCGTCTTAATACACCTGAAAGTACCGTCAGCCACATGGCCGTTAAGGCAGTTGACACCTGAAGGGCAGTCGCAGGCAATTTTGTAAGCGTCTGAATTACCAATCAGGTTGAAGTGTTCAAGAAGATCGGCTTTTATCTCACCATGAAAGCCTGTACCAAAAACGCAGTCGGCAATTATGTCTGCATTTGAAATCACGTCAGTAAAATTGCAGGAATCCTCGTTGATGACAGTTATTGACTTGTGCAGACTTTCAAAAGCTTTGACAGAAAGCTCTGTCTTTGGCTTACCACACATAAGCACAACAGTTGGAATTATACCTGATTCTGTGAGAAAGTTAGCACAAACCAGACCATCGCCACCGTTGTTGCCATTGCCGACAAGAATAACGATGTTTCTGAGATTTTCCTGCAACGCAAACGAGAGCAACTCTCTGCCGAAGGCTTGTCCGGCATTGTCCATAAGCTCTCCGAGTGATACACCAAGCTTGATGGAAGCCTGTTCAGCCTCGGCCATTTGTTTTGGAGTAAGAATCATAGTCATAGCTCAATCTCCTTTTCTAAAAGCGATAACAACAGCCTGAGCAAGCTCATCGGTGTGGGTGATACTGACTGAAAATTCGTATCCCTCAGCTGTTTTTTCAGCATTGCCTGATAGCTTAAGATATGGTGCTCCCAAATCATTTCTTAAAACTGAAACCTCGTTGAGAGAAAAACCTGAAACACCCGTTCCTAAAGCTTTTGAAAAGGCTTCTTTAGCAGCCCAGTTTGCAGCCATTGACTGATATGGAACGGTAGCTTTCTTTGAAAAAAGGGCAATCTCCGTTTCGGAGAACACCCTTTCGACAAATCTTTTATTTTGTACACTCTTTTTAATTCGGGATATTTCAACGAGGTCAATACCTATTTTATACATATCTATCTTCCAATTCTAAGGTTTCTCGGCAAGCTTTCTTTAACAAATTGAAGCATTTCCTCTGTTGGAGAAAAGATAAGAATTGTGCTTCCGAGTGATGAGTGATTAAGCTTTAAATAGTAATCGGTAATTTCGGGATTGTTTGCCGATGCGTTGATAACAGTCTGGCATGAAGATGTGTTAAGACTGTTGGTAACTTCACCGAATTCAAGAACAGTAGCAAGCTTGAGGGTTGCGAGTCTTTTCCTTGAACGCTGAGCGACTATTTTGTCAATGTCCAGTTCTCCGAGAGTGAGGATGTATTCATACTCTACCATAGTGTTTGTGATGAGGAAGTATCCGCCATATATAGCACCTCCGGCAAAAAGAACTCCGAAAATCGGGATGTTCACGCTGAGGAAGAACAAAAAGCAGACTACAGCCAAAGCACAGGTGACTGCAAGAATGATCAGCTTTTTTACAGAATCAGATTTATCGGGTGTTTTTCTTACAAGTTGTTCTTTAAAAATATCCATGTCCTTATCCTTTCGTTAATCAGTTGTTAAAAACAACATAAATAGTATACCATGTTTTTCAGTAATTTTCAAGAGGGTAAGCTATTGAAATCACTCGAAAAAGGTGATATAATTAATAATAAGCAAGAAAACATACGAAAGGAGAACGCTCGGTATAGCGTTTAAAAGATATGGTAATAGATTTTCATGTCCATGCTTTCAATCCTAAGATTGCTGAAAAAGCAATTGGAAAGCTGGCCGATATAGCAAAGATTGAACCTTATACATATGGTCTTGTCGAGCAGACTGTGACCCGTTTTGATGAATGGGGTGTTGATAAAGGAGTCTTGCTTCCGATAGCGACAAAACCTTCTCAGCACAAGATAATTAACGATTGGTCGGCGCAACAGGATGGAGGTAGATTTATAAGCTTTGGAAGTGTACATCCTGACAGTGAAGACGCTGTAGAAGAGCTTTCTAATATAAAAGAACGTGGATTGCACGGTGTAAAGCTTCACCCTGATTACCAGAACTTTATGGTGGATGAGGAGAGATTAGAGCCTGTATACTGTGAGATAGAACGACTCGGCTTACCTGTGGTTTTTCATGCGGGCTACGACTGTATCTCACCTGATCTTATCCATTGCCCACCGGAAAGAGCAATAAACGTCTGCAGAAGACACAAGCATATGAAGATCATACTTGCACATCTTGGTGGTAACGACAGGTGGGAGCAGGTGTATGAAGTGCTTGCAGGAATTGATGCAGAGCTTTATTTTGACACATCATTTACGATGGCTTGTCCTGATGAGCTTATGGAACGGATAATCAGCAAGCACGGTTCAGACAGAATACTTTTTGCAAGTGACTGTCCATGGGAGAGTGCAGGCAAGCTGAAAAAGAAAATTCTGTCGCTGAGAATTTCCGACGACAAAAAAGAGGACATTCTGGGTAACAATGCACTTCGACTTCTTGGTATGAAAGCGTAAAGGTGATAACATGAGAGAAAAGCTTATATTTTTGACTGCGTTGTTGACGTTCATATCAATGACAGGATGTGTCATGACAGATAGTGACAGCTCTGCTTATGAAACGGAGTCAAAAGGATCAAAAACTGACCGGTATATAGAAACAACCCGGACAGGACGTTATACTATTGACGCTGACGGTAATGACGAGGAGATGACAGGCTTTACAACAACACATGATGACGTAACCGGAAGCCTTGAACATACTTTAGATGATGAGCCTGACCCTGATATAATCGCAACGACGACTACAACATGGTTCACCACGAAAAGTAAGCCGGAAACTTCGGCAAAAAAGAAGACTACAACAAAAAAAGCAACAACAAAGACCACAAAAGAAACAGCATTTGTGAATAACAAGCTCCATGCACCGACAGAAAGTGAGAAGTTCAAATCAAAAAACAAGTATAAGGTTACATCTGATACAACGTATCTCAATCTCAGATTCGGACCAAGTAAAAAATACGACGTACAGTTGAAGATACCTGACGGAGCAACGATTTATGGTACAGCGAAAACTACAACTGATAATGACGGCTGGATTTACGTTTCATACAAAGGAACAGCAGGTTGGGTTATGGAAAAATTACTTAAAGCTGAGTAGATAATGTTGCTTGTATTGTTATTTTTAATAAAAAAACAAATTTGTTTGAATTTTTGTTGACAATTAAAGAAAAGTATATTATAATCAATATGTTATGTTGTGTTTAGATTTAACAAAGAATAGGAGTTAAAATATGACAATTCAAGATTTAGTTGCAATTGTACTTGCAAAGATTAAATTTATTATTTTGATAGCTATTATCGGAGGCATTGCAGCATACTGCTATGCAACATTCATGATGCCTGTACTTTATTCAACCTCAGTAGAAATCATCGTAAAGAGTTCTGCTGATGCATCAACAACCCTTTCTGGTGCTAATGTTCAGGCAGAAATTACAACTTCAAGAACACTTGCTTCAACATATCTCATCGTTCTTAACAACATATCTATCTACGAAAGAATCGGAGATAAGTTCATGGAGGAATATGAAGTTGAGGATCTTCAGAAGGCAAATATTCCACTGGCTGTTGACGATGAAGGTAATCCAAGAGTAGCTCCATGGTACATACAGAATGCTGTTTCAATTTCTTCAGTAAATGAATCGGAAGTTCTTTTGGTAAGCGTAACAACAGAGATTCCACAGATTGCGGCAGATATTTGTAACTACATGGTTGAAGTTGCTCCTGACGTTCTCAGAAGAGCTACTAAGGCAGGTTCAGTTGAAGCTATCAGTGCACCAAAGGTTCCAACATCGCCGTCTTCACCGGACGTAAAGAAGATTACAATAACAGGTATTCTTGTTGGTGCAGTCGGTTCAATGGCAGTTGTAATACTTATCAGCTATCTGAACAACAAGATTATCGCAGCATCAGATGTCAGAGATAAATTCGGAGTTCCGATTCTTGCGGAAATCCCTAACTTTGAAACGAAAACCAAGAAAGGAGTGTATAAATCTTGATCGGAATAGGTAAAAAGAAAAAGAAGAAGTCAACCAGTAATCACATGACTTTGCTTGATAAAAACGTTCCTTTCCAGGTAACAGAAGCATTTAAAACACTCAGAACAAATATGGTGTTCGCACTTTCACAGAAGCAGAGTAAGGTTCTTGCAATCTCAAGCTCACTTGCTTCAGAAGGTAAGTCAACAACAGCTGCAAATACAGCTATCACTCTTGCTCAGACAAGTGCAAAGGTTCTTCTCATAGATGCTGACTTGAGAAAGCCTGTACAGCACAAGATTTTCAATCTTAAAAACAAAGTAGGACTTTCAACACTCCTTAGTGGACTTAACTCTTTTAAGGAAGTTGTTAACGAGGATGTTATTCCTTCTCTCGACATTGTAACTTGCGGACCTATCCCACCAAACCCATCAGAAATGCTCGGTTCAGAGAACATGAAGCTTTTGCTTAAAGAGCTTTCAAAGTATTATGATTATATCATCATCGATACACCACCTATCAATATCGTAACAGATGCACTTACATTGTTGAAGTATATTGCAGGTGTAGTTCTTGTAGCAATGCAGGGTTCAACTCCGTTTGATGCTTTGCAGAACGCAATCGACTCTATTAACTTTGCTGAAGGTTCAATCCTCGGAGTCGTACTTACACACGTTGATATGACATCAGGTAAGTACAACTATAAGTACAAATACAGCTCATACTACAGCTATGGTAACAACGCTAATGCACAGGCATTGACACTTGATGCTGATAGTCAGAAATCTGATGAAAATCAGGCTTCAACAGAAGAATAAAATTTCAGTGGTACAGTTTTTGACTGTACCACTTTTTTGTTAACTGACATGGCTTAACCACTTGCTGACACAGTAAAAATATTTGCCGTTAAGCAGAATTTTATACCATGTGTAGCCATTTGTTGTCCAACCCCAACCTTTCACGACTTTTACTTTTGTGCCGTACTTCAAAGTTCCAGCAAGTGTTGAGGCTGAAACCTTGTATGTGGTACGGTAGTTCAAACCGTCTTTTGCTATAACCTTCATGGTGATATAGTTTTCTGATGACGGTGCACTTTTTTGTGTTTCAAGGCAAATACAGCCCTGATAACCTGCACGTTTGGTAAACGAGCGTATATCCTGCTTTTTAAGTATACCGTCATCAGCAGAGAGTCTGTTGTCGCTATTGGAATTTGCTTCGGTGTAGAAAACAGTATTATTCACAACCTGTTCAACGAAAATAACATGACCAAACTTTTCACAGTTAAAACAGGCAATGGAGTTGCTGAGCGGTATTTGCGAAACGGCAAGCTTTTTTGAACGTGCAGAACTGAACCATGTGTTGGCATTACCGGTTATACCGGTGTTTGTGTTGCATTTTTCAAGTGCCCGGCAACGAACATACCATACGCATTGCCCGATTATACCGTTCTTATTATTATAAATTTTTGCGTTGCTGAAATCAGCAAGACGCTTTCCGATGCTTTTATTGTAATCCAGTTTTATCACTCCCATTAGTATTACATTCTTCACAGTTTTTCTGATGCTGTGTGCCGAAATAAAAAGCTATAACCGTTGCAAAAACGGTCATGAACTGCTCTGAAGATATTTCTCCAAGCACTGACATAAGGCAGAAAACCAGTGTCATGATGATTGTAACAATGCTTTTTACGTCAATCAATTTTATCAACTTTGCTTTCATTCTATCACTCCTATTGGCTCTGATGTTCAAGGTCGTCTATCCTATGGCCTTGCACTTTTATTATATTTTCAATCACAGCTGTGCGTTCAATGAGGTTATTGTGTTTGTCAACTTTCTTTTCAAGCTGTTCTATGCGGTAATTGGTAAGCTTTATGCCACCGAATGTTCCTAGTGCTGTGCCGATAAGAGAAAAGAGTGCCACAACTATTTCAGCAGTCATTTTTTCACTTCCTTTCAGAAAAGTCCTCTCGTAAATAGCTGTATCAGTACCGTTTTTGCACGGAAATGTGCAAATATGAACAATGGTTGTTAAAACGTTACAAAACTTTTACAGCTTTGAGATATGAGTGAAAAAATAAAGTCCTTGCATTATGTTTGCAGTAATTGTTATTATGCACACATGATAATGTTCCGATAATGTCAGCAATAAAAAAAGACGGTTTTAAATAAAGTAGTCAATACTTTGTAGACACAAAAAAGAATCAAGCTGCCAGATCAAT
>JAUNJM010000045.1 GCA_030533265.1 Ruminococcus sp.
GTCATGGAATATGATAGTTTTAAGAAAATAGGTATAGAAAACCCCGATTCTGTTACAGAATCGGGGTTTTTACTTATCAAAAAAATATTACTTCATTGCTTCCTCTACAGCAACTGCACAAGCAACGGTAGCACCAACCATAGGGTTGTTACCCATACCGATAAGTCCCATCATTTCAACGTGTGCAGGAACTGATGATGAACCAGCAAACTGAGCGTCAGAATGCATTCTACCCATTGTATCAGTCATACCATATGAAGCAGGACCAGCAGCCATGTTATCTGGGTGAAGTGTACGTCCTGTACCACCACCTGATGCTACTGAGAAATACTTCTTGCCCTGTTCGATACATTCTTTCTTATATGTACCTGCAACAGGATGCTGGAAACGAGTAGGGTTAGTTGAGTTTCCTGTGATAGATACGTCAACACCTTCCTTGTGCATGATTGCAACACCTTCAGTTACATCGTTTGCACCGTAGCAGTTAACCTTTGCACGAAGACCATCTGAATAAGGCTTGCGGAACACTTCCTTAACCTCACCTGTGTAGTAATCCATTTCAGTTTCAACATATGTAAAACCATTGATTCTTGCAATGATCTGAGCAGCGTCCTTACCAAGACCGTTAAGGATAACTCTGAGAGGCTCTTTACGAACCTTGTTAGCCTTTTCAGCAATACCGATAGCACCCTCTGCAGCAGCGAATGATTCGTGACCGGCAAGGAATGCAAAGCACTTTGTTTCGTCTTCAAGAAGCATTTTTCCGAGGTTGCCGTGACCAAGACCAACCTTACGCTGGTCAGCAACTGAACCTGGGATACAGAATGACTGAAGACCTTCGCCGATTGCAGCAGCAGCGTCAGCAGCTCTTGTGCAGCCCTTCTTTATAGCGATAGCACAACCAACTGTGTATGCCCATTTAGCATTTTCAAAACAGATTGGCTGAATGCCTTCAACGATTTTATAAGGATCAAAGCCTTTTTCTTTACAGATTTCTGCACATTCTTCAATAGAATTGATACCGTACTGAGCAAGAACAGCAAGAACTTGTTTTTCTCTTCTTTCATATGATTCAAATAAAGCCATTGTCGTATTCCTCCTTATTCTTTTCTTGGGTCAACGATCTTAACAGCGTCAGCAACTCTGCCATACTGACCCTTAGCCTTTTCAAATGCTGTGTTAGCATCATCACCGGCTTTGATGAAATCCATCATCTTACCGAAGTTTACGAACTGGTAACCAATGATCTCGTTGTCTTCATTGAGAGCAACGCCTGTAACGTAACCGTCTGTCATTTCAAGGTAACGTGGACCCTTTGCAAGTGTACCATACATAGTACCAACCTGTGAACGAAGTCCCTTACCGAGGTCTTCAAGACCTGCACCTACTACAAGACCGTTTTCTGAGAACGCACTCTGTGTACGACCATATACGATCTGGAGGAAAAGCTCTCTCATTGCTGTATTGATAGCATCACAAACGAGGTCTGTGTTAAGAGCTTCAAGAATTGTTCTGCCTGGGAGAATTTCAGAAGCCATAGCTGCTGAATGTGTCATACCTGAGCATCCGATTGTTTCAACCAATGCTTCCTGAATAACACCTTCTTTTACGTTAAGTGTCAATTTACAAGTACCCTGCTGTGGAGCACACCAGCCGATACCGTGTGTAAAACCGGAAATATCCTTGATTTCCTTAGCTTTTACCCATTTTGCTTCCTCTGGAATAGGAGCAGCACCATGAGCAACGCCCTGTGCGATAGGGCACATTGTTTCAACTTCATGAGAATAAATCATTTTCAGTTAACTCCTCTCAATAATTTAGCTGTTAAATACACCGATGCATTTAACATACTCATATATTATACAACATTTTTACGTTCGTTTCAAGTGCTTTAAACAAAAAAATTCAAGATTTTTTATAAAACGATGAAACTTATCTGCCACTTGCAATATATAAGTGAATGTGATATAATTAATTGAAATATTTTTTGAAAGGATTGTTTATAAATGAATAAAAAAATTGCAGTCATAAAAGGTGACGGTATCGGTCCTGAAATCGTCACAGAGGCTATGAAGGTTCTTGACAAGGTTGCTGAAAAATTCGGCCATAATTTTGAATATGAACAGCTCCTTATGGGTGGATGCTCTATTGATGCTAACGGTGTTCCTCTTACTGACGAAACAGTTGAACGTTGTAAAGCATCTGATGCCGTTCTTATGGGATCTATCGGTGGAGATACAACAACTTCACCTTGGTACAAGCTTCCTCCACACTTGCGCCCTGAGGCAGGACTTCTCAAAATCAGAAAAGAACTCGGACTTTTTGCAAACCTGCGTCCTGCTGTTCTTTATCCACAGCTTTCAGGTGCTTGTCCACTCAAAGATGAAATCAGCGCTAAAGGCTTTGATATGCTCATCATGAGAGAGCTTACCGGTGGACTTTATTTTGGTGAACGTAAAACTGAAGAGGTTGACGGTGTTATGACTGCTGTTGACACTCTTTCATATAACGAAAATGAGATCAGACGTATCGCTATAAAGGCTTTTGATGTTGCTATGAAGCGTAACAAGAAAGTAACATCTGTTGATAAGGCAAACGTTCTTGATTCTTCACGTTTGTGGAGAAAAATAGTTGAAGAGGTTGCTAAGGATTATCCTGAGGTAACACTTGAACATATGCTTGTTGACAACTCTGCTATGCAGCTTGTTAAAGAGCCTGCTCAGTTCGATGTTATGGTTACTGAAAATATGTTTGGTGATATTCTCTCTGATGAAGCATCAATGATTACCGGCTCAATCGGTATGCTTGCATCTGCGAGTATGAACGAAACAAAATTCGGTCTTTATGAACCAAGTGGTGGTTCTGCTCCTGATATTGCAGGTATGAACAAGGCTAACCCTATTGCTACTATTCTTTCTGCAGCTATGATGCTCAGATATTCATTTGACATGGCTGATGAAGCTGATGCTATTGAAAACGCTGTCAACAAAGTACTTGATGACGGCATCAGAACCGGTGATATTATGTCTGAAGGCATGACTCTTGTTACTTGCACTGGTATGGGTGACGCTGTCTGTGAAAGAATTTAATCTACCGTGAACTATTACATTTATGGTTTCACCGACATAGGTAACTATCGCAATCATAATGAGGATGCTATTCTTGTCAGTCAGCACTTCCTACAAAATGGTGGTACGGTATTCTCCATGACTGCGTTAATATGCAGACAAATTTCTGTTCTCTTGCTATTGACGAAAATTGTCGTGCTGTTTGTATTTACGTTGTTTTATAAAATGAGCATCACAGATGAATGTGATGCTCATTTGCGTTTTGTGGACAATCCCAGCACAACAAGAGAAGCCTATGAGAAAAGGACGATTTATCCCGATTTGTTCTTTCTTCGTTTTGAAGCACGAATTGTCTGATATGAATATTTAAGCCTGATTTACAAAAGCTGAAATGCCATCACTCCGATAACGCACACCACACTGCCTGCAAGATTAAGCTTTGAACAGCGTTCCTTGCGTAAAATGCCGATAATAAACAGGCTCACAAGTATCATAGGCTGAATAAACGAGTAATTCACAAGACTTATGGAAATAATAGCATTTTCAAGGAGCATTCCTGCTGCATTGGGTATTCTTGCAAATATTACTTTAAGCGCCCCATTTTTGTTCTTTTTAATGATATCCGATGGCTTTATCCTGAAAAGCATTATAATAGCTATCAGCATGAGTGCAGGCAAAAGCTGTATCGTTGAGGATATATAAGCAGTAAATGCCTTTATCACAAGTCCGTAACCGTATTTTGCTCCAAGATATAACACAAGCGGCAGGGCGATTTTTTTATATTCGATCCGGCCTTCCTTTCCCGATTTTGCAATAAATACAAGACCTATGACTGTGACCACGATACAGAGTAATTTTGTTGCGCGCAGATCTTCGCCATAAAGAACATCGGTTATATATGAGGCAAACAAGGTCACTCCAAGCCATGATTTAAGCTCAAAAGCCGATAATTGTTTCAGCACAAGAGCACTCATCTGAAACTCAAGCATTTTGCAAAGTGCGATCAGCAAAATTGCGGCAAAGCTTTGCCATGTCAGCGTAAAATGCCGTGTTTGAAACGGCAGTGTTAATGCAAGAAAAACCGACATTGACGAACACATTAAAAACGTAAATTCATTACCCGTAAATTTTGCTTCCGCAACTGCATATTTATCGCTCAGCGAAGTTATTGTATAGCAAGCGGTAACCGCCAACATTAAAATTGCAACATTCATTACCATCTGACCTTCCACCGCTCACGGAGTATTTCAAGCTTTTCTGCGTGAGCGGTAATTATTTTTTTAGGCATTTTTCATTTGCGCGCAGTTCATTCAGATATTTCTCGAACATTATTTCATCTGTAGGTATCTCAGCCCAATCGTTTGTCCAGGCTGAAAGGTAAGCTGCATTTGAAATTGAAAGGGAATTAAGACCCTCCTTGCCTTGGGCAACCATATCTGTTCCATTTAAAATTGCTTGTGCAAAGGCTTCAAGCACTTCGGGATGTCCCTCGGGCTCGGGAGCAGAAAATTCTTCATAAGTGCTTTCTGGCGTGATAAAGCCTTCCTTTGCAGTAAAGCAGAATTCACGCTCGGGAACGGCTAATTTCCACCATTTCAGAATACCGTGTTCAATTACGAGCTTGCCCTTATCGCCTGAAATTTCAAGACGGTTTGTTCCGCAGGCATCACCTGTTGTAGAAATAAAGACTGCCGTAGCACCGTTCTCATATTCACCAAATATCGTTACATCGTCTTCAACGTCAATGTTGTGGTACTTTCCAAAATCACAGAATGCACGAACTCTTTTCGGCATACCGAATATCCATTGCCATAGATCCAGATTGTGCGGAGCCTGGTTTAGCAGCACGCCTCCGCCTTCACCGTTCCACGTTGCTCTCCAGCTGCCCGAATTATAGTAAGCCTGCGTTCTGTACCAGTTTGTGATTATCCACACCATTCTTTTCAGCTCTCCAAGCTGTCCGCTCTGTACAATTTCGCGAGCCTTAGCATACATCGGATTTGTACGCTGATTGAACATGATACCGAATTTTACGCCGGATTTTTCTGCAGCTTCATTCATTTCACGGACCTGTCTTGCGTAAACACCGGCAGGCTTTTCCGTAAGAACATGAATATTGCGCTTAAAGCATTCAATTGCGATGGTGGGGTGGTCATAGTGAGGCACAGCGATCAGCACAGTGTCAACAAGTCCACTGTCAAGCATTTCAGTGTATTTGGTAAAACGTGCGACCGAGGGATAATCCTTTGCCTTTTCAAGCTTTTCCTTATCAATATCGCACACAGCTGTAATTTCAACCGAAGGGCATTTACTTCCGAAAACATTATCAAAATGTCCGCTTCCCATATTGCCCAGGCCAATAATACCAAGTCTGATCTTATCCATAACTATTCTCCTTTATAATAATTCTTTAAGTGCGGATACAGCTGCATCAAATGCAGCTCTTTGAGTTGGGTAACAATACTCCGTTTTTGTTTTTCCTTCTGCTTCAAGCTTGTCAAAACCGTCAAAAACAGACAAATGCGGCTCAAGAGTAAGAACGCTTCCTTTGTAGTTTTTCAGGATGGTGGGTAAATTACCTATACCCTTTCCTGCAGGAACCACCGAACCGTCTGCCATTGCGTCCTTGATATGCATATATTCAATATATGGGGCAAGCTTTTCCCATGCTTCGACCGTATCCTGACCGCATTGGATAAAGTTTGCAGGATCAAAAACAGCTTTAAGACGAGGGAATGTTTTATGTATCTCCTCGCAGCGCAAAGCATTATCCCCGTAGATTCCTTTTTCATTTTCGTGGCAAAGCATGATACCACTATCTCTTACGGCAAGAATAAACTGTTCAAGACGGTTCATGACTTCGTCCCTGAAACGTTCTTCGTCACCCGACGGAACATAAAAACTGAACAATCTGATGTGATTTGCGCCAAGAATTTCAGCAAGCTCAAGACCGTATTTGAATTTGTCAAGGTGAGGAGCAAAATTATCATTTATACCAATTTTGCCATAGGGAGAACCAAGTGACCACACAGCAAGACCTGCATCATCAAGCAAGCTGCGGACCTCCTTGGCTTTTTCCTTTGAAATGTCGGCAATGTTCTCTCCGTCAACACCTCTTATTTCAAGATAGTCAATGCCATTTTCTTTCATTGCTTTTATCTGTTCGGAAATCCTGCCGTCTGCCTCATCGGCAAAAGCAGCTAATTTATAGTTCATAACACTACCTCCTATAATGTTTGATATTATTCTAACACAAATGAATTTACATTTCTATTGTTAATTTAAGCATAATATATTGCAAATTCACGCATAATATGTTATTATATTAAAAAAAGCAAGGAGGAAAAGCTATGCTTAATGAATACTGCTTTGGAGAGATATACATAAGACACGCCGTTGATGAATGTCCGGATAACAAAGGCTTTTCAATGCATATACACGAGCAATGCGAAATTTATTTTTTCTGTTCGGGTAATGTTGAATATCTTGTGGAGGGTTCAAATTATTTCCTTACTGAAGGTACCATTATGATAATGCGGCCTGCCGAATCCCATATGCCGAAAATTATCGGCAACAGCAGATATGAACGTTACGCGTTGAATTTTCCTATATCCTTCGCTGCTTCCTTTGACCCCGAAGGCAGGCTTATGAAGCCATTTATAAGCCGCCCTCTGGGAAAAAACAATATGTATGATACAGCAGAGTTAGATATGAAGATTGTAAGAAGGCTGTTTGAGGAGATGTCTTATGGCGGTGACGACTATGACAAACACCTTACCATCAATACGCATTTATTCATACTGCTTGATATGATAAGCCGTGCATTTAATGAAAAGGCAGCGACTGAGCATAAGCCCCAAAGCGTTTCTGAAAGTATCGTTATGTATGTGAATAGCCATCTTTTTGAAGAGCTCTCGATACCAAAGCTTGCAAAGCATTTCTATTTCAGCCCGTCACAGTTCAATAGGGTATTTAGGCAAGCGACAGGTGCTGCACCCTGGGAGTACATAACAAAGAAAAGACTTACTGCCGCAAAAGAAAAAATCCGCAATGGTCACTCGGCACAGAATGCCTGTGAGGCTTGCGGTTTCAAAGATTATTCTAATTTTTACAGAGCATATACAAAGCATTTCGGCTGCACACCAAAGGAGGATTCAAATAACACAAACTGAAATGTCGTTTCCAATATCCATCCTGTCAATTCAGAAATATCTTCTTCAAATGTGAAGTCCTTTTTCCGAGGATCTTCTTCAATAATTAGTTCATGATTGAGAAATATCGCCCTAAGGTAATACTGAATGATACTATACAATTTCTCCCCTATGCAGAAATTCTTGAGCCAATGTGGCTGCGGGATGAAATTGTTGAAAGCATTAAGGCTAATAAATAAGTCGATTGCGATCTTGAGCAGTTGATAATAGATCTTAACAGTTAAAAACAAGCACTTGATTTCACATGAATCCAAGTGCTTGTTTATTTTGATTATTAGATTTTTACGCTCTTTTTGATATATTTCCCGTTATAGGTAACTCCATTTACAGTCCTGCAGGCCTTTACAGTAAAGTAATAGGTTTTTCCAGATGTCAGACCTGTTTTTGTAAAGCTTGTAGTCATATTATCAGTAGTTTTAAGACCTATCCATTTACCATCAGATGATGTCTTATAGTATACCTTATATCCTGTTGCACCGGTAACCTTGTTCCACTTAACAGTAGCTTTCTTTGAGCCTGCTGTCAGAGTAAAATCCACAACAGCAGGAGCTGTTGAGGTATTATATGGAACATACTTCGGGCTAGCAACTTCCCTACCGTTGACTTTTCTATACCCTTTTATCGCAAAGGAATAGTTAGTGCCAGCTTTCAGATTCCTGACTGTGAATGTGTTCAAAGTCGTCAAGGCAATTCTTTTCCAGTTACCAGAAATTTTCTGATAAAGTATATATCCGTCAACACCAGTAGCCTTTTTCCATGAAAGCGTATTGCTGGAATCTGAAGATGATGAGGTTATTCCGGTTATTGTTTCAGGGCGAGTGTATCCGGTTGTTGTCGGATAGCTCGGGCTTGCAAGCTCCTTACCGTCAACTGTTATATAAGCCTTGACTGCAAACTTGTAAACCGTACCGGCGTTTAAACCTGTAACTTTATATGATTCGATATTCTTATCAGTTTTTGTAACACGCACCCATTTTTGTATTGCAGAATAATATCTGTAGACGATATACCCCTGTGCGTTGGTATCCTTTTTCCATACAAGCGTTACCGAATTTGACGTAGTTGAACTTGACTTGAAATCAGATACAACAGACGGTTTTGTTGTTGCATAGAATGCTGTATGATAACCACTTGTTACTTCTTTCCCGTCTACGGTTTTATACGCTCTTACAGTAAGTTTATACTCAGTAGCAGGAAACAAATCTGTGAACTTATAGACGCTATTAGAATCGGTAGTTTTGGCAACTCTCTCGTACTTCTGCTTTTCATTGTTATACTTATAGACAATATATCCGTCGCAGCTGGTCATTTTGTTCCAGGTCAGCTTTACATAATCACTGCCAAGTGCTGAAACAGCGTAGCCGGTAACTTCAGGAAGTTGCTGTTGATAGCATGATACTCCTGTTGAATATCCTGAATACGCATATTTTTTGCCGACATTATAGTACGCTTTGATATAAAATCTTGTTTTCTCAAACGGTACCGTTACTTTTTTAGTTGTAGCAGTAGTTTTTGTTACCTCTGTTATTTTGT
>JAUNJM010000046.1 GCA_030533265.1 Ruminococcus sp.
ACTGTGGGTGGAGAAGTGTATCGAGGTTTCTTGGGTCGATCATTGCAACAGCTTCTTCTTCAGTTCTCATGCCTTCGTCAACGAGGTCACAAGCAATCTTGAGAGCAGCCTGAGCAGTTCTCTTACCGTTTCTTGTCTGGAGCATGAAGAGCTTACCGTGTTCAACAGTGAACTCCATGTCCTGCATATCTCTATAGTGTGTTTCGAGAGTTTTGCAAACTTCCTTGAACTGAGCAAAAGCCTCTGGGAATTTTTCTTCCATTTCTGAAATGTGCATTGGTGTACGAACGCCAGCAACAACGTCTTCGCCCTGTGCGTTTGTAAGGAATTCACCGAACAAACCGTTAGCACCTGTAGCAGGGTCACGTGTAAATGCAACACCAGTACCACAGTCATCACCCATGTTACCGAATGCCATTGACTGTACGTTAACAGCAGTACCCCATGAATAAGGAATATCGTTGTCACGTCTGTAAACATTAGCTCTTGGGTTGTCCCATGAACGGAATACAGCCTTTACTGCACCCATGAGCTGTTCCTTAGGATCGCTTGGGAAGTCTGAACCGATCTTTGACTTGTATTCAGCCTTGAACTGCATAGCAAGTTCCTTAAGATCATCAGCAGTAAGGTCAACGTCCTGAGTAACGCCTTTCTTTGCCTTCATTTCGTCGATAAGCTCTTCAAAATACTTCTTACCAACTTCCATAACTACGTCAGAATACATCTGAATGAATCTTCTGTAGCAGTCCCAAGCCCATCTTGGGTTGTTTGATTTCTCAGCAATAACTTCAACAACGTCTTCGTTAAGACCGAGATTGAGGATTGTATCCATCATACCAGGCATTGATGCTCTTGCACCTGAACGTACGGAAACGAGGAGTGGATTTTCCTTATCACCGAACTTCTTGCCTGTGATTTCTTCCATTTTTACGATGTACTCGTTGATTTCAGCCATGATGTCAGGATTGATTTCACGACCGTCCTCATAATACTGAGTACAAGCCTCAGTTGAAATTGTGAAACCCTGTGGAACTGGAAGACCCATTCCTGTCATTTCAGCAAGGTTTGCACCCTTACCACCGAGAAGCTCTCTCATGTTGGCATTACCTTCTGAGAAAAGATAACAATACTTCTTTGCCATTGGTTTTTACCTCCAAAATTTGAATTCCGATGCCTTTAAAATCCTGTGTTACAACACAAAAACTGCCTTTCCGGGCAAAGGGCACACGGTAGCACTAATATTATAACAGATTTTTTCGCAAATTACTATAGTTTTGGCAAATTTTTTTGTATAGCATTTTTCACAATTTTTATATCACCTTTATTGCACTTTTGACGGTTATGCACAAAAGTATATTTAATAAAGAATATTTGTGCAAAAATCACATTGACGAAAATATTTGCGTGCATTATAATATACGTATCAAATCCACAGGTGTTTACTTGTGAGTAATGTAAGGGGAATTTTTATGGAGAATAATGTTATAATTCTTGCCGGTGGACAGGGGAAAAGAATGAAGACTGACAAGCCTAAGGTGCTTTGCAACGTGCTCGGAGAGCCGATGCTTGAATGGGTACTTACAGCTTGTGAAAATGCACAGCTTGATAAGATATGCGTAGTAAAAGGCTTTGCAGCTGAAAAAATTGATGAGTATGTTGATAACCGTGAGTCAAAGGCTGACATAGCTACTGTTTTGCAGGCTGAGCGTCTTGGAACAGGTCATGCAGTTATGCAGGCTAAGGACTTTCTTGAAGCTCACAAGGACGGAAATACTCTTATTCTTTGTGGTGACGCACCATTTATTGATGCTGAAACTATCAGTGGAGCATTGGAGTTGCACAAACAGAAGGGTTGCAGTGTTACTGTTGTAACATCGAGAGTAGAGAATCCTACAGGCTATGGCAGAATCATCAGAACAGATGATGGTATAAGTGGTATTGTGGAGCACAAGGACTGCAATCCATATCAGCTTGCTATAACAGAGATAAATTCAGGTTGCTATTGGTTCAGAACTGCTGATTTGCTTGATGTTTTGTTTGACATCAAGCCTGAGAATGCACAGGGAGAATACTATCTGACAGACTGTATTGAACTGCTTATTTCAAAGGGCAAGTTAGCTGATGCGTATATTTCACGCAACCCTAACGTTGCACTTGGTGCGAACGACAGACGTGGATTACTCATGCTCAACGATATTGCAAGACAGGAGATAATCGGCAAGTTCCTTGATGACGGTATCGAGTTTACTTGTACAGACGGTGTAAGCATCGGAAACAATGTTACTATCGGTGCTGGTACTGTTATCCATCCAGGAGTTATTCTGAGAGGTAACACTACTATCGGAGAGAACTGTATATTGGGTAATAATTGCATTATTGAAAATACAACAGTCGGAAACTGTGTAAATCTCAACAATGTTCAGGCTTACGAGTCTGTTATTGAGGATAATGTAAAGATCGGACCTTATGTTCAGCTCAGACCGAATTCTCATATTAAGCGTGGAGCAAAGATTGGTGACTTCGTTGAGATAAAGAACTCAACTATCGGTGAGGGTACTGCTGTAGCACACCTGACATATATCGGAGATTCTGATGTTGGTGCAAATGTCAACTTCGGTTGCGGAGTTGTAACAGTAAACTATGACGGTGACAAGAAGTTCCGTACAGTCATCGGGGATAATGCTTTCATCGGTTGCAACACCAACCTTATTGCACCTGTCAGTGTGGGTAAGGGTGCATACACAGCGGCAGGATCGACAATTACAAGAGATGTTCCTGATAATGCTCTTGCTATCGAAAGAGGCCAGGCTGCTATCAAGGAAGGCTATGCAGAAAGAAAACTCAAGGCAAGAACTGAAAAGTTTGAAAACAGTAGGAAATAATTTTGTTTGTAATATTATCGCATTGACAACGTAAAAGTGTCAATGCGATTTTTATATATATGTGTTGACTTTTAGTATTAAATAATGTATAATGATTATTATGTATAATAGTATAATGAAGTAAGTGTGCTTATTTAAATATATACTTCAAATATGAACTTAACGGGAGAATTGTGGAACATGAAAAATGTAGAGCTTGATGGTAAAATAATACTCGTTACCGGAGCATCAGGGTTTATCGGATCAAATCTGGTGAAAAGGATTCTGACGATATTTGAAAATGTAAAAGTTATCGGCATTGATAATATGAACGACTATTATGACGTGGAATTGAAAAAGTCAAGACTTGATATGTTTGAAAATGATGAAAGATTTGTATTTTTCAAAGGCTCTATTGCTGATAAAGAGCTTATGATGAACATTTTTGAAAAATACAAGCCACAGGTTGTTGTGAATCTTGCGGCACAAGCTGGTGTAAGATACTCAATTACAAATCCTGATGCTTATGTCGAAGCAAATCTTATAGGATTCTATAACATACTTGAATGTTGTAGAAATAACCCTGTTGAGCATCTTGTTTATGCTTCAAGTTCATCGGTTTATGGCTCTAACAAAAAGATACCATATTCTACTGATGATAAGGTGGACAACCCTGTTTCGCTTTATGCAGCAACAAAGAAGTCAAATGAACTTCTGGCTCATGCATACAGCAAGCTCTATAACATTCCGTCGACGGGACTCAGATTTTTTACCGTTTATGGCCCTGCCGGAAGACCTGACATGGCATATTTCGGGTTTACAAACAAGCTTATTAATGGTGAAACAATAAAGATTTTCAACTATGGTAACTGCAAACGTGATTTTACTTACATTGACGACATCGTTGAAGGTGTTATAAGAGTTATGCAGAAGGCTCCTGATAAGGTAATCGGAGATGACGGATTGCCTGTACCACCTTATGCAGTTTATAACATAGGAAATAACCATCCTGAGAATCTTCTTGATTTTGTGAATATTCTACAGGAAGAACTTGTTCGTGCCGGCGTTCTGCCTGAGGATTATGACTTTGAGGCTCACAAAGAGCTTGTTGCTATGCAACCTGGTGATGTACCTATTACTTATGCTGATACATCAGCTCTTGAACGTGATTTCGGCTTCAAACCGTCAACAAGTCTGCGTGAGGGGCTGAGAGCATTTGCCGAATGGTACAAGAAATTTTATAATATATAGTTAGGAGAATAATTAATATGAAGGACATAAAAAATCTTACTATCGCAGTTGCTGGAACAGGTTATGTAGGTCTTTCCATTGCAACACTTTTATCACAGAATCAAAAGGTTTACGCTGTTGACATCGTTGAAGAAAAGGTAAACCTTATAAATAACAAAAAATCTCCTATTCAGGATGATTATATTGAAAAGTATCTTGCTGAAAAGGAGCTAGACCTTACTGCAACTCTGGATGCTGAAATGGCATATAAAAATGCAGATTTCGTTGTAATTGCCGCTCCGACAAACTATGATGCAAAGAAAAACTTTTTTGATACATCTGCTGTTGAGGCTGTTATTGACCTTGTTATGAAGTATAATCCTGAGGCAATAATGGTTATCAAGTCTACTATCCCGGTCGGATACACAGCGTCAATCCGTGAGAAAACAGGAAGCAAGAATATTATCTTCAGTCCTGAATTCTTAAGAGAAAGCAAAGCCTTGTATGATAACCTTTATCCAAGTCGTATTATAGTCGGTACTGATATGGACGATGAAAAGCTTGTTGAAGCAGCTCATGTTTTCGCACAGCTTTTGCAGGAGGGTGCTATCAAGGAAGACATTGATACACTATTCATGGGATTTACTGAGGCTGAGGCTGTTAAGCTTTTTGCAAATACATATCTTGCACTCAGAGTTTCATATTTCAATGAGCTTGATACTTATGCTGAAATGAAAGGATTAAACACACAGGAGATCATTAACGGTGTTTGCCTTGACCCTCGTATTGGTACTCACTATAATAACCCATCGTTCGGTTATGGTGGTTACTGTCTGCCAAAGGATACAAAGCAGTTGCTTGCAAACTATGCTGATGTTCCGCAGAATATGATGTCTGCTATCGTGGACTCCAACAGAACAAGAAAAGACTTT
The DNA here is from genome assembly GCA_030533265.1 of Ruminococcus sp. Classification (GTDB taxonomy): domain Bacteria; phylum Bacillota; class Clostridia; order Oscillospirales; family Ruminococcaceae; genus FB2012. Next base: position 5,024 of record JAUNJM010000046.1, read on the forward strand.
ATTGCTGACCGTGTTCTTCAGATGTCAGGATACTATGACGCTAACAGCAGTTGGGAAGAGGAGATGGAAAAGCCTTGCATTATCGGTGTTTACCGTCTTACAATGAAGAGTAATTCTGATAACTTCCGTCAAAGCTCTATTCAGGGTGTTATGAAGCGTGTTAAGGCAAAGGGTGCTACTGTTATCATTTATGAGCCAACGCTTGAGGACGGTGCATTGTTCTTCGGAAGCAAGGTAGTGAACAATCTTGATGAGTTCAAGTCCATGTCGGATGCGATAATTGCCAATCGTTATGACAGTTGTCTTGATGACGTTGAGGACAAAGTTTATACAAGAGATCTGTTCAGAAGAGATTAATTAATTTTTGGGGGTAAGTCAGTGAAGCGTAAGAAACAAAAACCAACGGTTTGCCTTGTTTCCTCTTCGGGGGGACACTGGGAACAGCTACAGAAGCTGAAACCATTGCTTGAAAAATATAATGGTTTTCTCGTTACCGAGAAAACGCAGTTTGAGGCAGATGCAAAGTATCTTATGCATCAGACTGACCTTAAGGATAAATTTATGATACCCAAAATGCTTGTCAATTCGCTCAGAACATTGAAGATATGGTTTAAAGAAAAGCCTGATTTTGTTGTTACAACAGGAACTATGGTAGCATTTCCGTTTTATATCCTTTGTATTTTAACACGAAAGAAGTTCATTTTTGTTGAAACCTTTGGTCGTGCAAATATGCCGACAGTTGCAGGAAAGATTATGGAAAAACATTCGGATCTTTTCATTGTGCAATGGGAAACTCAGGCAAAACATTATAAAAAAGCTATTTATGGTGGCTGTCTATACTAAGGCGATATACAAATCTTGCCTTTGATTAGGAGGGAGAACTCTTGATATTTGTTACTGTCGGATCAAGAAATTATCCGTTTGACAGACTCTTCAAAAAACTCGATGAGCTTTATGAGAACGGAACGCTTAAAGAAAAAATGTTTGCTCAGGTTGGTACGTCAAAGTATAAGCCAAAGCATTTTGAATACAGAAACTTTATTTCACCTGAGGAATTTGCAGAGAAAATCAACGAAGCTGATATTGTGGTAAGCCACGGCGCATCAGGTTCGATCATGAAGGCTCTCAATGCAGGGAAAAAGGTTATTGCTGTAACCCGTCTTGAAAAATACGGTGAGCATATCAATGACCACCAGATTCAGAATAACGAGGCTTTCGGAAGCAATCACTATGTGCTTGTTGCTGATAATGAATTGGGAAATCTTGGTGAGTGTTTTAAAAAAATCTATGCTAAAAAGGATAATCTCAAAAAGTGGGAAAATACTGACCCTCTGAAGATTGTTAATATGATAGATGATTTTATAAACAGAAGTTGGAACCGTGAATAAGAAATGGATAAAAAAAGTTGATGTTTATGGTAAGATTATGCACTATAAAACATGCTGGTAAGAAAGCTGACTATCTTAAAAAGAAAAAATATTCAAAAAATTTGGTGATAACAACTTCTGGTATCCAAGAGTGCTTCCGGCTGATTCTTAAATGATCAAGATACATAATAATGTCAAAGTTGCAACAGATGTATATTTTTGCACACATGATGTATTGCATACTATGTTTAACGATATGCCTGGTATAGAAGGCATTAAAAGATATTCAAAGAAAATTGAAATCTTTGATAATTCATTTATCGGAGCAAAATCTACTATTATGTATGGAGTAAGTATTGGTCCATATGCAATTGTTGCTGCTAATGCAGTAGTAACAAAAGATGTTCCTGAAGGAATGTTTGTTGGTGGGAATCCGGCGAGAATAATAGGAAAATTTGAAGATGTAAATAACAAACGAATCAGGTTTGGTAAATAATAATCTTTATTAAATGTTAATTGAAAGGGCTGCGCTTTGATGGAAAAGAAAAGAGTTGACTGGATAGACGTTGCAAAGGGTATTGCAATTATATTAGTTGTTGTCGGTCATGTCGGTTCTTCATATCATGGTTCAGGGCAGTATGTAAATTCGGATTTTATAAATTTTTCACAGCAGTTTGTATACAGCTTCCACATGACACTTTTTATGTTCATAAGTGGCATACTTTTTCAGAAAAAAAGTGATGTTTCAGTTCAGCGAAAACAGCTTTTGCTTAATTACTTGGTGCCTTATGTGACATTTTCGGCTGTATGGTGGCTTTTCAAATTCGTGATGAGTGGTTTTGCAAATTCATCTCTCGGAGTTAAGGATCTTCTTCTGATACCTGTATTCCCGATAAGCTTTATGTGGTTTTTATATGCACTTTTGATAATGGAGATAGTGCAGACTTTTATAAAAACCGACAGCGTTAAGGCTGAAGTTATTCAGCTTGGTACTGCATTGGTGTTGTACATAATACAGCCACTTATTTCAGAGATTCATTTGTTCGGGAAATATAAATTTTCCGATCTCGGATTGTCAGATTTCATGATAAACTGGCTTTATTTTTCGATTGGTGTTATTTTTGGTAAAAGAATTGTAAGCGTAATTGAAAAGAACAGATTGGCAACTCTTTTCGGAGCAGGGATAGCTCTTGTTGCAGGTAATCTGTTATTATATAAATATCCGGTATTAGATAGCAGACTTTGCGATTTTATACTTGGTAGTTTAGGAGTATCATTTTTAATTACAACGAGTCAATATCTGCAATCAGTCAGATTTTTGAAATATCTTGGAAAAAGAACGATGCCTGTATATGTACTTCAGGGATATTTTCTTGCAGCAACAAGAATTGTGCTTGGTAAATTACACCTTGTTGATAGTTTTGGCATCTGTCCGTTGATTTTATGCACGGCAGTAAGCGTTCTGATACCTGTTGTGATATATGAATTGTGTCAGAGGAT
>JAUNJM010000047.1 GCA_030533265.1 Ruminococcus sp.
AAAATATTGCTTCAAATTTGTTCAAAATGTATAAATGTTTAAAAAATCTTCAAAGGCTATTGGCTTTTGAAGATTTTTGTGTTATAATAAAGAGAATTAAAGTATTTTGGGGAAACTGATAATGAAGAATAAAAGATTTGATAAAAAGCCTGAAAGAGTTAAGTTACAGACTGATGATAGCTTTGCAAATGAGTTGATCTTCGGACGTAATCCTGTTATCGAAGCTTTGAAGGCTGATAAGCTTATTGATGTGATTTTTGTCAATGCTGAAGCAGGAGGATCAATATCGCTTATTTGCAAGCTTGCAAAGGAAAGGGATATACTTGTAAAACAGGTTAATGAGCAAAAGCTGAACAATATGAGTAATGGTGCATCACATCAGGGTGTAATTGCTATGGGTGCCTGTGCTGAATATGTAAGCGTTGAGGATATTATTGAAATTGCTAAGAGCAAAAATGAAGATCCGTTTGTGATAATCTGTGATGAGATTGAAGATCCTCATAATCTTGGAGCTATCATAAGAACTGCTGAGGCTGCAGGTGCACATGGTATAATCATTCCCAAAAGACGCAGTGCATCGCTCAATAATACTGTTTTCAAGACTTCAGCCGGAGCAGCAAGCTGGTTGCCTGTTGCAAGGGTATCCAATCTGCCCGCTGCTGTTGATATGCTTAAAGAAAATGGCCTGTGGATATATGGTACTGACGGTGCTGGTGAGAATTATTCCAATGTAAAGCTTGATGGACCGATAGGACTTGTGATTGGCTCAGAAGGATTTGGTATGGGCAGACTTATGAAAGAAAAGTGTGATTTTCTTCTCAGCCTTCCTATGAACGGAAAGATTACTTCACTTAATGCTTCTGTTGCTGCAGGAATTTTTATGTACGAAATAGTAAGACAGAGAAATGCCGTCGTATAGAACTATGATGAGTTAGGAGTGATATAAATGGCAGATAAGTTTACTTTAGATGATATACTTGATGAATATGCAAAGAAAAAGTCTCAAAGGGCTGCTGAAAAAACTGATGTTGCTGAAGTTAAAGCTGACGATGTTACAGAAGAGTTTATTGAAAACGTTGATTCCGAGTCTGAAACAGTAGAGAAGAAAGAGATGGTCGAAGAAAAGCCTGAAGTTTCTGAGGTCAAAGAAACGGAAAGTGTAGAGGTTAAGCCTGAAAAGGCTGATGAGATTTCGACAGAGAATCTTGATCATACTACACCATTGCGTAAGTTGAATACTGTGAAGCATAATCGTGAAGAACGTGCAAGACAGGAGCAAGAAATTGCAGAGCGTGACAGACAAAAGGCAATAGAGGACGAAAAACGTCGTGAATCTGTAAGAAATGCTGAAAATGCTGCTGTTATTGATAACCTTATGAAGCTTAAAAGAGAGCGTGGCTCGGTTAAAAAGAAGCAGAATGTTTCTCCTGTAAACCGTGCGAATGTCAAGGATATTGATATGGGACTTACGGGGAAGATTATCCCTAAGACTGAAGAATTTGATAAGGCTGTTGAGATTCCTGAGGATGCAACTTTTGAGGAAAGGACAAGAATCCTTTATCAGCACAGAAAAAAGAAGATAGATAGTTTCAGACTAAAAACTCTTGATGAAAGCTTTGCAAAGGAAAATAAAGATGCAAAAGTAAAGGGTAGTTCACGTCAGAAAGAGTTTGAAAAATATGATGACGCTAAAAAAATTCAAAAAGATATTCATCAGGTAAAGAGTAATCTGACACTCAGACTTTGTGTACTTTTATTCACCGGAATTTTCAGTCTTGTTATTGCATTTGCAAACGACTTTGATTGGCCAATGGCAAAGATTTTTGACAGATCACTTAATCCGTCAGGGTTTGTTTTTGCCAATACCATTCTGGGATTGATTTCAGTTGCAGTGTCTTATACGGTGCTTGTTGAGGGCTTTAAAAACCTTATCAGAAAAAATGCCGATTGCGACAGCGTTGTAGCAATCGGAATATTCATTTCAATAATATCAGGCATAATAGTGCTGTTTAGTCCTGAGTCTGTCAGGGATGGCTATTTCCATATGTATATGTCTGTATCGATTATCGGACTGCTTTTCAATACGCTTGGAAAACTGCTTATTGTCAGACGTGCTGAAAAGAATTTCAGCTTTGTTGCAGGTGAATATGACAGATATGCTTTGAGAAGTGTGGATAACGAGGACGTTGCAAACAAGTTCACAAAGGGATGCCTGAATGATTTCCCTGAGCTTGCAGCGATGAGAAAGACTGAGTTTGTTGAGGACTTTATGAAAAATTCATACTCATCAGACATATCTGACCAGTTTGCAAAGAAAACTACACCTATCATAATTATTGCAGGTGCTTTTATTGCATTGATTTCGCTACTTTTTGAAAGAAATGCTTCAGGTTTCAGCGAAAAGATGTTTGTTATGCTGGCAGCACTTTCAGGAACGGTTTCTATATGCTCGTCAATAGTGCTTATGCTTCTTGTAAATGTACCACTTTCAAGGGCATCAAAGAAATATCTTCGTTATTCTGCAGTAATGCTTGGTTATTCATCGGTTGAAGAGTTTGCAGATACTAATTCAGTTCTTGTGGACGCTCAGCAACTTTTCCCGAACGGAATGGTTGAGCTTATGAATCTCAAACTGATGAGTTCTACTATGATAGAAGAATGTATACTTATGGCAGCGAGTCTTGCTTGTCAGGCAGACAGTATGCTTAAACCGACATTCTATAAGATGCTCAGAGGTAAGACTGAAATGCTTTACCCTGTTGAGAGCTATATTTATGAGGACGGTCTTGGACTTTCGGGCTGGATAGAGAACAAGCGTGTTCTTCTGGGTACTCGTGAACTTATGGAAAACCACTCTATTGAAGGTATTCCTCCAATTACCAAAGAGGAAGAATATGCAAAGGGAAATATACCGATTTATCTTTCTATTTCAGGCGTTGTTTCTACACTGTTTGTAGTTAAGGTGAATGCAAGTATTTCTGTTTCACGTTGGCTCAAAGAGCTTGAAGCGGAGGAAATAACAACAGTTATCCGTTCTGTTGACGGATTCCTGACACTTGAGTTTCTTGCTGAACTGTTTGGCGTGTCGCCTACATCTATTAATCTCTTGCCGTTCAGGTATCATGAGGATTATGAGAACGAAACAGGTTATCAGCCACGAGTTCCGTCTTCTATGATCTGCTCAGGACATTTTCCGTCATTTGCGATGCTTGTTATCGGTGCAAAAAGACTTAAGTTCGTTGCACATCTTGGAATTGCAATGCAGTTCGGTTCACTTGCACTTGGGGCACTCATAGCACTCGTTATGATGCTTATGGGATCGTTTACACAAATCACTCCATCACTGGTTATCATATATCAGATTATTTTTGGTGGATTTACTATGTTGGTGCAAAACATCATAAAAAGGCCGTAAAAAATATATTACAACTTATTTAGGGGAACTCTTTTGGACAAGGGTTTCCCTTTAGTTTATCTTGAAATATTAAAATACAAAAAAGAGGCTTAATTAATAATGCAATGATTTAAAATATACAAAGTATGTTTATCATTGAAAATAAATTAAATAAGCCTCTTTTTTTGAATATATTCGTTGAGTAGGTTCTGGGTTTATCTATTGCATTGACTTCGGAACTTTGTGAGATTAGAGCAATTAGATCATTATATCAAGGAGAAACTGTTGTAGTGTCAAGTGACCAGTCGATAGGTGGGATACCATTCTGAGATAGGAACGCATTGACTTTTGAGAAATGACGGCAACCAAAGAATCCATTGAAAGCAGACAATGGCGATGGATGAACAGATTCAAATTTTCTGTGAGCAGGGTTAGTGATAAGACTTGCTTTTGAACGTGCATTTGCACCCCATAGTATAAAAGCGATCGGCTTTTCACGCTGGTTGAGCTTTGAAATTATTGCATCAGTGAGCTGTTCCCAGCCTTTGCCCTTGTGACTGTTTGCCTGTCCCTCTCTTACTGTGAGAACTGAATTGAGCATCAGGACACCCTGCTTTGCCCATGAAACAAGTTCACCATGCTGCGGGATTGCAATGCCCAGATCGTCATGAAGTTCCTTGAAAATATTTTTTAGTGATGGTGGAGGTGTTACTCCTCTTTTTACTGAAAAACACAATCCATGAGCTTGCCCCGGACCATGATATGGATCCTGACCGATTATTACTGCACGGACGTCGTTGTAATCGGTATATTTGAGAGAATTGAAAATATCATACATATCAGGATAAACGTGATAATGTGAATATTCAAATTTCAGGAACTCTCGCAATTTAAGGTAATATTCCTTTTGAAATTCGTCTTTAAGGATCGTGTCCCAGCTATTTCCAATGTGTACCATATCAAAAAGCTCCTGTTACTGCTGAAATAATAATGCCAAGTACCATTACTGCGACAACTACGAGTACGATTACTCGCATTATAAAAGGTTTTTTATCGTTCATTTTTACCATCCCTTCTTTGTTAACATATTATCATACTTTCAGAAAAAAATCAATCATAAATCAAAAAGAAAAAGTATAAGAAAAACAAAGAATATATGTAAAATTCATTGAAATTTCTATACGGTTATGTTATAATAAAATAAGTATTATGTAAAATCTGAAATCTTTAGTATATAAAAAAGAGGTCATATTAATGAACAATTATGATGTTGTAATTGCCGGATGTGGAACTGCCGGATTATATGGTGCTTTGAATCTTTCAAAAGATTTGAAGGTGCTTGTGCTGTCGAAACGTGAGCTTACTTTGTGTAACTCATCTCTGGCCCAGGGTGGTATTGCAGGAGTTTATGAAAGTCCTGAGGATTCTCCTGAAAAACATAAGCATGATACTTTTGTTGCAGGTGGGTTTGAAAACGATCCAGAGTCAACTGATGTTCTGGTCAATGAAGCGAAAATTGATATAGGACGACTTATTGAACTCGGTGTAGACTTTGATAAAGCACCTGATGGTGACTATCATCGTACACTTGAGGGTGGTCACGGAATGCACAGAATTTTTCACCATAAAGATGCAACCGGGTTTGAGATTGAAACTACATTGCTTGAAAATGTTCAGAAGCTCGATAATGTTGAGATATGGGAATATGCTGTGATGTGTGATGTTAAAAAGACGAATACAGGCTTTTCTTTCCTTATACTGAAAGGTGATGAGTATATCACCTGCAATTCGCATTATGCAATCTTTGCAACGGGTGGTATCGGCAGAGTTTATGAATACACGACAAATTCAGCTATCGCAACAGGTGATGGCATAGCTATGGCTTACAATATGGGTGCTGAGATAAAAAATCTCTGCTATATACAGTTTCACCCGACTGCATTCAGTAACCATAATACCCGTGAGTGTTTTCTCATTTCTGAGGCTGTAAGGGGTGAGGGGGCATATCTGAAAAATTGTCACGGTGAAAGATTTATGCAGAATTATGACAAGCGTCTTGAACTCGCACCGAGAGATGTAGTATCTCACTGTATTATGTTTGAGTCGAAGAAAACAGAATCAGATAAATTTTATCTCGATATTTCACATAAAGATCCCGATTTTATCAAACAGCGTTTTCCTATGATATATAAAAATCTGCTTTCGGCAGGGTATGATATGGTCAAGGATATGATTCCTATTTATCCTTGTCAGCACTATCTCATGGGCGGTATTGATGTGAACACTGTTGCTCTGACAAATATTGACGGTCTTTATGCCTGCGGAGAGTGTTCACATACAGGTGTTCATGGAAATAACCGTCTTGCAAGCAATTCTTTGCTTGAAGCACTCGTCTTTTCAAGACGTGCAGCTAAGGATATTAACAGTAAAGTTGGGGATATTTCAGGCTTTGAAGCATATGATTTTAATGTTGACACTAATGCTCAGCATATCCCGACAGGACTCAGAACTGAGATAAGAAAAATAATGCAAAGCTCTTATTTCGTTATCCCTGAGGTCAGCAAGCTTAAAGACGGTCTTGAAAGAATTACTCAAATAAAGAATCTGCTCGATAACGGTAATTACAAGATCGACAGGGATTATGTCGAGGCAAGATCACTTGCAACAGTCGCATTTATTGTGCTGACTGAGGCGAATAAGATTGCGTCAGAAAATGCTGAGATGGTTTTTGATAAACTATAGTGAATTAGGAGGAAAACACATATGAAATTAATGCAGTTTCAGATTGATGATATAATCAAATCTGCTCTTTTGGAAGATATAAATTACGTTGATGTTACAACAGATTACCTCATTGATGAGGACGATGTTGCTACTGCAAAATACGTTTCAAAGGACGAAGGTGTGCTTTGTGGAATTGAAGTCGCACTTCGGGTTTTTCAGTTGCTTGATGATACTGTAACAAGCAGAATCTATATTCATGACGGCGAAGAAGTCAAGAAAGGTGACATTATTGCTGAATTCACAGGGCATACTAAGGCTCTGTTAAAGGGTGAGAGAACTGCTCTTAATCTTATTCAGCATATGTCAGGTGTCGCAACTGCTACAAACAAGTGCGTTAAACTTGTTGAGGGTACAAAGGCATCTATTGCTGATACAAGAAAGACTCTGCCAGGACTCAGAGTGTTGCAGAAATATGCCGTTACGGTCGGTGGAGGTCGCAATCACAGATATAATCTTTCCGACTGTGCAATGCTGAAGGATACCCATCTCGATGCTTACGGAAGTATGACAAATGCTGTGAACGTTCTGCGTGAGCGTATGGGTCATACTGTCAAGATAGAGGTCGAAGTCGCTGACCTTGATGAGTTAAAAGAGGCTCTTGAACTTGGTGTTGAAGTGATAATGCTTGATAATATGAGTTGTGAGCATATGAGAAAGGCTGTTGAGATTACAAACGGCAGGGCAAAGCTTGAAGCTTCAGGCAATGTGACTGCTGAAACGATCAGAGCAATTGCTGAAACAGGTGTTGATATAATTTCACTTGGTGCGTTGACACACTCGGTCAAAGCGTTTGATATTTCAATGAAAATGAATAAATAATAAAAAAACTGTAAAAGGAGGCGTTCCCATGTCAAGTATTATGGACGGTGAAAGACAGTTTCATATCAGAACTCTGCCTGACGAGGTGGGAAGATATGTGATACTTCCCGGTGATCCCGGACGTGTATCGAAGATAGCTCAGCATCTTGAAAATGCCGTGCAGGTGGCAAATAACAGGGAGTATAACGTCTACACGGGAACACTTGACGGAGAGAAAGTCACAGTTTGCTCAACAGGTATCGGTGGGCCGTCTGCTTCAATAGCGGTTGAGGAGCTTGTAAAATGCGGTGCTGATACTTTTATACGAATTGGTACAAGTGGTGGTATGGACCTTAAAGTAAGTGGTGGTGACCTTGTTATCGCATCTGCTGCCGTAAGGGGAGAGGGTACAACGGCTGAGTATCTTCCGCCTGATTATCCTGCAGTTGCCGATTTTCAGGTTGTGGACGCTTTAAGACGCTCAGCTTTGGAGCTTACTACTGATGAAGTGGGTGATCGTTATCATATAGGAGTTGTACATTCAAAGGACAGCTTTTACGGTGAGGTTGATCCTGAAAATTCACCGATGAGTGAGGATATCTGCTCACGTTGGAACAGTTATCTTAAATGTGGATGTCTGACATCTGAGATGGAGTGTGCGGCTCTTTTTGCAGTAGGCATTGCAAGAAAGGTACGTTGTGGAGCAGTTCTGACTGCACTCTGGAACGTTGAACGCTCAAAAGCAGGACTACCTGACAACATAACGGATGATTCCTCAAAGGCTATAAAGTGTGCAGTCGAAGCGATAAGACTGCTTATAAAAGAAGATAACAGATAGTTGAAATGTGGCAATCTGATGTGTGATTCACATCAGGTTGCTTTTATGTTTATGAAAACC
>JAUNJM010000048.1 GCA_030533265.1 Ruminococcus sp.
CTGTAACGCTTCAAATACAGTTATCATAAATCGTCCGAGAGTGATCGGTGAGCGTATCAATCCGACAGGTAAAAAACGTTTCAAACAGGCACTTCTTGAGGGTGATATTGACTATATTCTTGGACAGGCTATTGAGCAGATCCATGCAGGAGCGGATATACTTGATGTGAATGTCGGTCTGCCTGGAATTGATGAAAAGGAAATGATGGTCAGAACGGTGAAAGCATTACAGGGTGTTGCAGATGTACCACTCCAGCTTGATTCGACAATACCTGAAGTGCTTGAATCAGCATTGAGAGTATATAACGGTAAGCCTATTGTCAATTCGGTAAACGGTGAAGAAAAATCGTTGCAGACTGTTTTGCCACTTGTAAAAAAATACGGTGCAGCAGTAGTCGGACTTTGCCTTGATGAGAATGGCATACCAAAAACTGCCGAGGGAAGATTTGAGATAGCAAAGAAAATTCTTGAAAGAGCAATGGCCCTTGGCATCAGACGTGAGGACGTTTATATCGACTGTCTGACGCTTACTGTTTCAGCCGAGCAGGAGAGTGCGATTCAGACTCTGGATGCTCTTGAAAGAGTAAAAAACGAGCTTGGGCTAAAAACAGTACTTGGTGTTTCAAACATCAGCTTTGGTCTGCCTGAGCGTGAGATAGTAACACATAATTTTCTAATGATGGCACTGACAAAAGGACTTGATCTGCCGATTATCAATCCTAATGTTGATTCAATGATGGGAACGGTAAGAGCGTATAATCTGCTTGCAGGTCATGATAAAAATTCTGTTGAGTATATTGCAAATTACGGTTCTGTCAAAAAAGAGGCCTCCGTTAAGGTGGAAAAAGAGATTGATTTGCCTTATGCACTTGAAAACGGCCTGAAAAGCGATGGAGCAAGACTTACCCAACATCTTCTTGCAGATCACGACCCGATGGATATAATAAACAATATACTTATACCGTCACTTGACAAAGCTGGTTCGGATTTTGAAACGGGAAAGATATTTCTGCCACAGTTAATACTTTCAGCAGGAGTTGCACAGGCTTGTTTTGAGGTAATCAAAAGTCATTTTGCAAAAACAGGAGAAAAGTCTGTTTCAAAGGGCAAAATAATAGTTGCTACTGTCAAGGGTGACATTCACGATATAGGAAAGAATATAGTCAGGGTGCTTCTTGAAAATTACGGTTATGATGTTATTGACCTCGGTAAGGATGTTGACTATCAGGTGATAGTTGATTGTGCAAAGGAGAATAATGTCCATCTTATCGGACTTTCAGCACTTATGACTACTACGTTATCGAGCATGGAAAAGACGATAAAACTTCTTCGTGAAAACGAAGTTGATTGCAAAATCATGGTTGGAGGTGCAGTGCTGACTCCTGATTATGCAGAGCAGATTGGTGCTGACTTTTATGCAAAGGACGCAAAGGAGTCGTGTGACATAGCTAAAAAAGTTTTTGATGAGTTCTATCCTGTGTGATAATTGAATAAAAAAATAAAATCCCGTCCATAATCATTCTGGAACGAAAACTAATGAAAATTATGGAGGGGTTTTTTATGACTAAAATTCAAAAATCGCTAACAGCATCACTGTGTCTTGTAATGTTTTTTTCATTGATTTTTTCTGAAAGGGACGATAAAACAGCAGAAAAACAGCTTATGTTTTTCCCTGGTCTGTCATTTGGGTATTCGGTAGAAGCAGATAGCGATAAAAATGCTAAAATTTTAGAAAAAGACGATGATATTGAGTTTTCTTTCAGGATTTTTGAGATGATCTCGGATTGGTTCTCATAACTGTACAAAACGGCGTACAGTTGTGCTAAAAATGCTGTTGACTTTGAGTGGTATACATGATAAAATGTAATAGGCTATTATGTGTGCAGGAGGTAGGTCAGATGCTCAGAATTATTACAGGTGGGACTCATAGCAACAGGGACTCGCTGTTTGTTGAAGAGATAAAAAAAGCATCACGCAATGACAGGGATATTCTTGTGATAATTCCTGACCAGTTTTCATTTGAGTATGATAAAAAGCTTTATAACCTGCTGGGGGTCAGGGCTTTTAATCGGATTCAAACTGGTGGATTCAACCGACTTGCAGAGCTTATTGCAAAGAAATACGGTAAAAATTCAAAAGAAAATGCAGATGACAACGCCAAAATAATCACAATGTATAAATCTATCAAGCGATTGAAGGCTGAGGGTGATGTAAAGTTTTATTCTAAAGCGTTGAAAAAGCCATCGTTTATAAAGGATTCAATAAACCTTGTTGACGAGCTTGTGCGTTCAGGTATAACAGCCGATGATCTCAGGATCGCTTCGGAGCAGACTGAGGGCACATTGCAATTAAAGCTTTTTGATATGTCAAGATTGTTTGCTTTATATTTTGATGAGCTTGACAAGGCAGGATTGAAGGATTCGCTTTCATCGCTGGGAGAGTTTTATGAACTTGCATCAGCAAATGATTTTTTCAAGGGTAAGTATATTTTTATTGATGCTTTTACGGATTTTTCTGTAGATGAGCAAAAGCTTATTTCATGTATGCTGTCACAGTCTGCACAGCTGACTGTGTCGATAGTAAATTCCCATGATAATAAAGCAAGGCTGTGTCAGTCAGCGTTTGGCGAAACAGTAAGAACAGTTCAGGCGTTGAAAAATATAGCTATGGCACAGAACGTATCAATAGAAGAGATAGACGTCACTGATTCATATCATGATTGTTCTGATGAGATAATTTACATTGACAGAAATCTCTTTTGTTCTGGAGTTGACAAGAGCGAAAACAGTGCAAATGTGAAGCTTGTTTCGGCTACAGATATTTACGAAGAAACGGAATTTCTTTGTTCGGAAATTTCAAGACTGGTACGGGAAGCTGGATATAACTATAAAGATATTGCAGTGCTTTCGGGCAATTTGAATGAGATCTCACCGGTACTTGAAGGCACCTTCGAGAGATATGAAATACCGTTTTTTATCGATAGTGATAAAGGAGCAGGGCAGTCGGCACTTGTAATATATCTTAAAAGCCTGCTTGATTGTGTTATTACACGAAAATGGAATACAGAAAAACTGATGAGATATGTTAAGTCACCACTTTCTGTTTTTCTTGATTATGACATAAACGATATAGAGAACTATTGTATAGCGTGGAGTGTTGAGGGAGAGATGTGGGATAGTGCTTTCACAGCAAAGCCGCAGGATAATGCAGCCCTTTCCCGCATAAATGAAACCAGAAAACAAATTATTGAACCACTGTCAGTATTCAAAAAATCAAGTGCGAATACAACAGCAAAGGAAATATGTCTTGCATTTTATGCATTGCTTGAAAAAATAAAGCTTTCCGAGCAGATGTTTTCGAGGATAAAGCTTGCAAGCTCTGAGAGTGAAAATGACCTTGAACTTGCAAGAGAGTATAAAATGCTCTGGAAGATGGTGTTGTCTGCGGTTGCAGTGATATACTCACGAATTGGTGACGAAAAAATCTCTTTGAGAGAGTTTTCGGATATACTTAGCCTGATGATCTCTGATATGACAGTATCAAAACCACCACAAACGGTAGATTGTGTCAGAATCGCATCGACCGATCATTCAAGATTATCTGACGTTAAGGTTACGTTTGTTATAGAGGCAAACGAGAATATTTTTCCTGCTGAAATTAAGAACAAGGGACTTTTGACAAGAAATGATAAGAAAAAGCTTGAAAGCCTGAAGCTTAACGTTTCGAGTAACCCTATCAGACAGCTTGAAAGTGAGCGTCTGAATGTATATCTTGCATTAACAATGCCACAGGAAAAGCTCTATGTCACTTATTCAGAGTCGAATCTGAAAGGGGAATCAAAGCGTCCGTCATCAGTTATCTCAATTTTGATGCAGATGTTTGATATTCAGGTTCAAAAAGTACAAGATATTCCGATTGACTTTTTCTGTACTTCATACCGAACAGCATTTTATAAGCTTCTCGAAAAATCTACAGACAGGGATGCACTTACTGCTTCTGTGCGTGAGTCTTTGAATTTTTCAGAATTGTACCGACAAAAGCTTGACTATATAAGTGATATTTCAAAGAAAAAAGAGCATAGCATTTCGGAAGAGCTTGCAAAGAAACTGTTTTTTGAAAAGGATATCAGACTTTCGCCGACTAAGCTTACGCAATATTACGAATGTCCGTTTTCTTATTTCTGCAAATATGGTTTAAAATTAAAAGCACCGTCAGTAGTAGAAATAGGATCAATGAATATCGGCAATATTATTCATAGCTGTTTTGAGAGGATAATGAGCAAAACAGATGAAAGCAATGAAAAATCGTATGATGAAGGTTTTACGAAACTTACCGATGACGAGATAAAAGATCGTATTCACCAAGAATTCAAGAAATATCTTGATAATAAGCTGGGTGGTGACTTTGGTAAAACACCGTCATTTATTGCAGCGTTGAAACGACTTGAGTCATCAGCATTTTATATGATAAAAAATATCCAGACTGAGCTTTCCGATTCACTGTTTGTACCAAAGGCGTTTGAATATGAGCTTATAAAAGAAAACGGCGAAAGCATACTTCAGATCAAAGTTGATGACGATATAAGGATAAACATTGTGGGAACTATCGACAGAGCAGATGTTTTCACAGCTGACAACGGAGATAAATATCTGCGGATTATCGACTATAAAACAGGAGGTACATATCTTAATCTGGAGGAGCTTTATAATGGACTAAATCTGCAGATGCTTATTTATCTGCTTGCAGTAACGCAAAGCCATAACAAGCTCAACATAAATGGTGATCTGAAACCGTTTGCAATACTATATTCCCATATTAAATTTCCTGCAGCATCGTTCACACCGTCTGAAATAGAGCAAGCTGTAACAGAGGGAACTATAGATGATAAAATCATGAGAAAACGTGCATCTGTATGTAAGCCTGATGGACTTGTGGTTGAAAACGAGTTTACTTTTGAAGCATTTAACAAGCATTTTGATGGTGCGTTCACTCCGTTTACATTTGCAAAAAAAGGTGGATTGACATCAACTTCGGCTCAACCGGTCAGTGAGGAGTATTTTCTCGGACTTGAGCAGTTTGCACTGCAGAAGATTTATGAAATGGCAAAAAAGCTCAAGTGTGGAGAGATAATTGCCGATCCGATAAAGACCGCAAAATCACTCAAATGTACATATTGTGAATATTGGAGTATTTGTGGTAATTCATCACCGAAAAATCCAAGAACAACGAATAAATCAGATGTTGAAAAGCTGGACAATGAGGTTAAAAACATAATAGAGCAAAATAAAAAGTGATAATGCTGATGCATTATCACTTTAGTTTTTTTATTATTTTAAAGCGTCGAGCAAATCCTGAGTACGGTCTGTCTTTTCCCAAGCAACGCCAAGATCTTCACGACCGATGTGACCATAAGCAGCAAGCGCCTTATATTGAGGCTTTCTGAGATCAAGATCTCTGATAATAGCTGCAGGACGCAGATCAAATACCTTTTTAACCGCCTTGGCAATCTTTTCGTTGTCATACGATCCTGTACCGAAAGTGTCAACAGTAACAGCGATAGAAACAGGGTTTGCAACACCGATAGCGTAAGCAAGTTCAACTTCACATTTTTTTGCAATACCGGCAGCAACAATGTTCTTAGCAACATAGCGAGCAGCATAAGTAGCAGAACGGTCAACCTTAGTCGGGTCTTTTCCGGAGAAAGCACCACCACCGTGACGAGCGTATCCACCATAGGTATCAACGATTATCTTTCTTCCTGTAAGACCGCTATCACCCTGTGGGCCACCAACAACAAATCTGCCGGTAGGGTTTACGAAATATCTTGTTTGGTCATCAAGCAAATCAGCAGGAATAACAGTCTTGATAACGTATTTGATAATATCCTCTCTGATCTGTTCGAGTGAAACAGCGTCATCGTGCTGAGAAGAAACAACAACTGTGTCAACTCTTACAGGAACGCCGTCTTCGTATTCAACAGTAATCTGAGTCTTTCCATCAGGACGAAGATAAGGGAGAGTACCATTTTTTCTTACCTCAGTGAGCTTAAGAGCAAGCTTGTGAGCAAGTGAGATAGGCATTGGCATAAGCTCAGGAGTTTCATCGCAGGCATAACCGAACATGATACCCTGATCTCCTGCACCTGTGTCGAAAGCATTTTCTTTACGGCCTTCAAAAGCGTTGTCAACACCCATAGCAATATCAGGTGACTGCTTGTCTATAGTAGTAAGAACAGCACAAGTGTGACCATCAAAACCGTATTTAGCACGGTCGTATCCAATTTCAACAACAGTATCTCTTACGATCTGAGGAATATCCACATTTGCTTTAGTAGTGATTTCGCCCATGCACATTACCATACCTGTAGTGGTAACAGTTTCACAGGCAACTCTTGACATAGGGTCCTGAGCGAGCATAGCATCTAATATAGCGTCTGAGATCTGGTCACAGATTTTATCAGGATGTCCCTCAGTAACAGATTCAGATGTAAAAACATATCTTGACATACAAATTACCTCTTTTCATTATCATTAACTTTTGCAACAAAAAAGCACTTCATTCCGAAGTGCTTGAATTCATTAAAAATTCCTCATCTTTCGGAAATACCGCAGGAATTAGCACCTTAACATAAATTGTTAGGTTGCCGGGCTTCAAAGGACCTGTTCCTCCACCACTCTTGATAAGGCTATTAAATTTTAATATAGATATTATACAACACAAAAATAACAGTGTCAATACCTGTAGAAAAACATATGTAAATTTATTGTGAACTAAAATCAATAGAAAAATCCGATACTTTCATTTTTGAGAATATATACCTGATTTTTCATAAGGTGATCAGTAAATCCGTCACCGAATTTCTTGTCGAGGATACTAAAAGCATCAGCGACCTGAATGTGTGTAGAGTCAATGCGGTGATAGTCCGAGCCAATAGCTTGAACATAACCATTTTTGATGAGCTTGAAGCAAGCACGTCTTGAAGATGACTTTTCGAGTGATTTAGCATTTATCTGACCGATAACGTCAAGATCAAGAAGCTCAGAAAGCTCAGAAAAAGAAGTGAAATTCAGATAGCGTTCAATATGAGCAATCAGAAGCTTGACGTCCATAAAATCAACAATTTTTGAAACGTTCTCAACGATTTCTGATGTGATTTTCCGATAAGGCATTTCAAAAAGCACAAAATCCGTACTCTCAATAGCAAGCTTGGAAATATCCTCATTGCCAACAAGCACAGGACTATATAAAACCTCAGCTCCGAGCAGAATCTTCGGATGCTCAGGTTTAAGATGAGGTTTGAGTTGCTCATAAGCATTGTTTCGCTTTTCCAAAAAGCTTGTAATGCTTTGTTCCTCGCAGTAAAAATGAGGAGTAGCAAGAACAAGATCAGTACCTTTTTCAGCAAGGCGGTCAAGCATTTTTACAGATTCTTCAATATTTCTTGAACCGTCATCAATTCCTGGAAGGATATGAGAGTGCATATCTATAATCATAATTTTAACTCCTATCCGATTTAAAATTACATTCATAATACCACAAAACAGGTACAAAGTCAATATTTTAAGCTCATTTCTTACTATTTGATTGTGTAGGATTACAATAGATGTGTGACAGTTCATAAAAAAAGATAGCGGAAAAGC
>JAUNJM010000049.1 GCA_030533265.1 Ruminococcus sp.
ACAAAAAATGATGGCAGACACTTTTTTGTGTCTACCATCATTATATCATTTCATTAAGCAATGGGCTTTTTCAGTAAAACTGTTGATAAAATGATTAACGAAAAAGTGCCTCTTAAAAAGCGAAAAAAATTAATAATTTTCGTAACAGTTGTTACACTTCTTTCAATGGTAACTTCAACGTATGCATGGTTTAAAGTGAATACTTTTTTAGGGGTTGATAGTCTTGACCTGCATATCAGTGTCAGTGCGCAGCTTAAGGTCGGAATGGAAAATTACGGTACAGACCTTGAACGATATACAAAAGTTATTACTAACCAGATGATAGACGACTATCTTGGTAAATATGATACCGAAATTGAGAAAATTGTCCTTGATCCCGTTACAACATCAGACGGCAAACGTTTTACTAATCAGCGTGGAACGGAGAGAAAACCTAATGATCGTTCATATCTTGAATTTGAGTGCTATTTTATAGCAACAGAAGATATGTGGGTGCATCTGACAACGGAAAGCACTGAGGTTGGCAATGATGACGGAACTAAGGTTTCAACAAATTCTACAGGTGCAAAGGTGGATGTTGTGAACTGTACAAGAGTATCATTCGATGCCGGTACGCAAGGTTCTGCCATATATGAGCCTAATAAGGGTACTCCTGTAAGTGGGCAAACAACTTTTGATCTTCCACAGGGTACTATGAATTATACAAACGATACACGGCTTTTCCATTTGAATGCTATGGAGCCTACAAAGGTTACCATAAGGCTTTGGATTGACGGTGAGGATCCGCAGTGTGATGATGACGTTCAGGAAGCACATCTTGCAGTTCAATTAGGATTTGTAGGCTGTGATAATAACAATGTTCCAATTTCGTAATTATATGAAAGCACTATAAAAAATAACCGACGGAGTGATTGATGTGTTCGGAAAAAAGAAAATCAAAATTGAACAGCCTATGACTCCGGAGGAGCTTAGTCGCTATAATGATAAAAAAATAGCAGATGCTCAAATTGAGCATTATCATGTAACTGCTGATTCAGAAGAAATCATCACGTATAAGAAACGCAAAAAAATTCTGAGTATTATTCTTGGTGTTGTTATAGCTATGCTTATAATTTTGTTTATAGTTTCAATGCTTTTAACTCAGTGGGGAGATCTTATTATAAGTGTTGACTCTCCTGCAGTTCAAAAGGGCATGGTGATAAGCGAGGATCCGGAGTTTAAAACTTGCGGAGCATCTCTTTCAGCGGAGCAGGTTACTGATGTTACAAATATTACATACTCATGGCTTCCTGAGGATCTTGACACCAGTGAAAATGGTTCTCATAATGGTGAGAATTACGTTGCATATACATTCTACTGTAAGAATAACGGACAGACAGAGCTGGACTATGATGCTTGCCTTGAAATTATAGGAGTTGCAAAATCAGCAGACGAAGCAGTCAGAGTCATGGTTTATAAAAATGGTGAGTCTGAAATTTACGGAAAAGCTTCATATAATGATCGTAAGGTTGCTGAATCAGACTGCAAAATGTTTGAAACTGACAAGAAAATCATGACTACAACTACAAAGAATTTTAAGGTTGGTCAGATAGATAAGTACACTATTGTTATCTGGATTGAGGGTAATGACCCTGAGTGTATAGACGATATCAGAAATGGTCATGTTAGAACAAGAATGACGTTCAGTGTAAGAGAAGACGAAAATGATCCAAAGAGATTTGGTGAAGGCTTTTTCAGCTGACTTTAATTTATTGGTATTAGGTGCAGAGGCACTTATAAAAACAAAGAGCCTATGATGCTTTAGGTTCAAAAATTAATTTTTAGGAGGAATTTTCTAATGAAAGCAAATTCAAAAAGAAGAGTTCTTGTCTCTTCACTCTCAATGCTCTTAGTAGCAGCCGTTTCACTCGGTGCAGCTACATACGCATGGTTCACATCCAACACACAGGCTACAGCTGACAAGCTTTCAGTAAAGACTGTTAAGTCTTCTGAACTTCAGATTTCAAAGACAACCGGTGAATGGGGAGACCAAATTCATTACGACTATGTTGGCAAAGTATTAAAACCAGCTACTTCAGCAGATGGTACAAATTGGTTTACTGCTGTTGCAGCAGGTAAAGGTAGCTTTGCAGCTGATAACGCACAGATCACTGATATTTCAGCAAGTTTAGATGGTTATGTATTTAAGGAACAGCTCAATGTGAGAAATAATGGTAAAGCTGCTGTAAATAATGTAACAATTAAATTTAGCTTGTCAGAAACAGAAACTAACAATGGTAAGTATGTTCGTTTGGCTCTTGTTCCTACTACTAAAAGAGGAGCAGATGCTACTGTTACAGCTGAAGATTTCCGTGGAAATGTATATTCAAGTGCTGTAGATTCAGCTGAAGCTTTGACAGATACAACAGGAACTGATGTAGTAACTGTAAATGCTAAAAGCGGTTCAGCTGCTGAAATAACCGTTGGCTCATTAACTGCAGCTAGTGAAGAAGGTTCTGCTAAGTATTACAATCTTTATGTATGGTTTGAAGGTCAGGATGAAGATTGTAGAGATGCAAACGCAGGAAATGAAATGCCAGAAGTAACTTTCACAGTAACTGGTGATACAGCTGTGCAGGTATAATAAGATTTAAGTTGTAAAATACTAATTCGAAGTAATGGGGACCCCTTATGAAAAGCAAAGTAAAAAGAATAATTAATACAATAGTTGATATTATTGTTATATTGATTTTGATAGTATCAATACTTGTTGTAGTGCTATCACTTACTACAAAATCATCTGGGGTCCCGAATTTGTTTGGTTATGCCCCTCTCAGTGTAGAGTCTTATTCAATGGAAGATACATTTGATAAGGGAGATCTTATTATCTGTAAAGTAACAAATAATATGAGCTACAAATACAAGGTAGGAGATATTGTTACATTCCCGATTGAGATTCAAGGTGTCAATACTTACAATACCCACAGAATTGTGGATGTAATTGAGGACGAAAGCATCACCTACTACAGAACTCAGGGTGATAACCAGAAAACTAATCCTGTACCCGATGAAGAACTTCAGACTTCAACTTCAATTGTTGCCAAATACACAGGTAAAAAAATTTCAGGTGTAGGTAATGCAATAGGATTTATAAGAACGCAGTTCGGATTTTTCATATGTGTTCTTCTTCCTATGATAATTTTCTTTATTTATGAAGCTATTCGAGTTGTCATGAATATCATTGCTTATAGTAAAGAAAAGGCTATAATTGCTGCTAATGAGGCGGTTCAGAATGCTGAGCTTACTGATGAGCAGAGAAAAAGAGCTATCGAGGAATACCTTGCAGCAACTGCACAAAAGTCGGATACAGTAAGCGGGGTTGAAGTACAACAAGCATCAAAAAATAATGATTCTTATGATACCGAAGAATAAAATTATTTAAGTTTATAATTTGAACCTAAACAAACAAGGTTATTTGATAATAACTATGCTATTTCTCTCCTGCCATAAGGTGGGAGAGAAATATAAGTTATTACAAACAGGATGTAAGCTGTCGTCCTTAAATAAGCTTTGCTTATTTAAAAAACATAACAGAGAATGTTTACTTGCATGATTGTTATGAACAGGTAGATTTTTTTAAGGAGACGAAATACCGTGGATACAGTATTTAAATTTCTATTTGAGTTTCTCGGTCAGTTTTTTGGCTCAGTCTGGTCAATAATAGCCGCTGCATTTAAAGGAATAGGAAAAGCATTTAATATACCTGCATATATAAACATTATTAAAGCCTATACAACCGAGCTTGGAGGACTGGCATGGTTTATAGCTTGTCTTGCTATTGTATTGCTGGTAGGTTTGCTTGCATTAATTGTATGGCTGATTGTCGTCGCTGTAAAAAAATCTATTCGTTCCAGAAGAAGAAGAAAGGATACTAACTCTCTTGTCAAGGAAGTTCAATCACTCAATAAAGAGGTAATGCGTTTAAACCTTGAAAAGGATAAGATTTTGTCTATGAAAGTATCACAAATCGGACTTAATCCTAACGAGCTTTCAGAGCTTACCGGTGAAGAGATTGAAACTCTCAATCAGGGTGAAGAAAAAGATACTAATGATAAGAGATTTTATAAGCTTTCAGAAATCGACGAAATCTGGGCAGATTATCAGCCACCTGTATACAATAATACTATTACGCTCCCTGAATTCTGTGACCAGTTCAGACTATTTGCTTGTTCACAGCTTGGACTTTATTATGATATTAAGATTATCCGTTTGTTTATTGCATCTTTTGCATCTACAAGACTTATTATCCTGCAGGGTATTTCAGGTACAGGTAAAACGTCATTGCCATATGCTTTTGGTAAGTTTATAAACAATCCTGCAATTATCGCATCAGTACAGCCATCATGGAGAGACAGAAGTGAACTGTTTGGATATTTCAACGAATTTACAAAGAAATTTAACGAAACAGAGCTTCTTCGTGCTATGTATGAAGCATCATATAACGAAAATATTTATCCGGTTATCTTGGATGAAATGAATATCGCTCGTGTTGAGTATTACTTTGCTGAAATGCTTTCGATTCTTGAAATGCCATCACGTGATGAGTGGGTAGTTGACATAGTTCCAAACGCTTGGAATAGCGATCCTAAGCATATTGTAAACGGTCAGATTCAGATTCCGGGTAATATGTGGTACATAGGTACAGCGAACAACGATGACTCTACATTTGCTATTACAGATAAGGTTTATGACCGTGCTATGCCTATCAACATTGACACAAAGGGAGTTCCGTTTGAAGCACCATTTACCG
The DNA here is from genome assembly GCA_030533265.1 of Ruminococcus sp. Lineage (GTDB taxonomy): Bacteria > Bacillota > Clostridia > Oscillospirales > Ruminococcaceae > FB2012. The sequence goes on from JAUNJM010000049.1 coordinate 4,790, forward strand.
ATTCTGTTAATATCAGCTACAAATATTTTGAACAGCTTCTTGATGAAGCAAAGGCAAACAATGTTGTTGCAGAAGAAAATATTAAAAAGATCAATCTTCTTGATGACTATGTTATTGAGCATTTCCGTATAGCTTTCGGTAACCGTATTGTTAAACAGCTTCGTGACTTTGTTCCTGCATATGTAGGCTGTGGCGGTACAGAACTTGACGGTTTGGATTACGTTCTTGCAAGAAAAGTGTTCAGAAAATTTGAATCACTGAACCTTTCTTATATCCGTGATGAGATTGACGGTCTTTGTGCTTATATTGATGAGCTTTTCGGTGAACAAAACATGAATGAGTGTAAAAGCTATCTGCGTATGCTAAAAAAACTTGTATAAAATGTCTTTAGTAAGGGCGAACAAAGTTCGCCCTTACACTGGTGTATAATTATTCAGATAATAACAATTAGTAAGGGGTAGAGTGTTTATGGCAGACTATAGTAAATATTATAGAGCTTATATGTATATGCAGGAGCTTTTGCAAAACGACTTTACTTACAATTACATAACAGCCAGCCTTAAAGACGGCGATGAGGGCAAAGACTCATTGACAGGTAAAACCAGTGAAAAAGTCATTGATATGGACTGGGTTGAAGCTATCGAAGAAGCGTTGCCATATATTCGTAAAGCTATTGATGAGCAAAGACGATTTATTAAGCAGATAGATAATATCGTAAGAATAGAACTTGCTAAAAAAACAGGTCCTAATTCTGTAAAGCATCTGTCACAGCACACTAACTATATTACCAAGGTTGAGGGTGATATGGTTACACCTAATAAGATCCTTGTTACTGAGCAGGAGGAGTCATTTGCAATTTATGAAAACCGTGTGTTAATGACTCTTATTCGCAAGGCTTTATACTTTGTTGAAGATAAGTATTCAAAGATGAAAGGCGTTCCAAACGACAGCTATAACAACATCAGCGTTGTCAGAGAAGCAAAGCTCAGTGATAAGGTAGTGAATTTTACATTTAACTATACAAATGAGTCACATGAAAAATTAGCTGATGACCTTGATGTGCTTGATGTATCGGAGCTTTCAGATTTTGACCGTATCAGAAGAATAAGAACAACACTTAATGAATTTTTGAATACTCAGCTTATGCATGAAATTGCAAAAGAGCCTGAAGTACGTCCACCTATTACACAAACTAACCTTTTGAAGAAGAACCCAAACTTTAAAAAGGCTATGGAGTTATGGAACTTTCTTGACAGCTATAAACGTCCTGGCTTTGAGATAGTGAGTGAAGAATTTTCAGGTAAAATGAGTGAGGAAATTCAGCAGGAAGTGTATTTTTCTATGAGCTTCCAGCATTTTGTGTTGACCTTGGCGACAAACCCAGGACTCAGAAAAATTCTACAGGAAAAATACGAAGAAGAAAATTTAAAAATCGCTGAGGAAAATGCAAAACCTGAAAAACTGCGAGCTATTGCAATGCAGGCAAGAATTGACGAGGTCAGAAAAGAAGAGATGGAAATACGCTTGAAGGAAATCAGAGAGCGTGAAAAGAAAATTCTTGAGCTGACAAATGAAGTCAAAAATCTGAAGATACTTCTTGATCAGAAGGACCAGATTATTATTAGTCTGAAAGGTCAGGTATCAGCACTTCAAGATGAAATTAAACGACTGAATATAGAACTTCAGGAAACAAAAATCAAACTTCTCGAAGCTGAGAAGGAAATTGAAAGACTTAAAGAAGAAAATATTGCTCTCAAAGCTGAAATTGTGCAACTCAAACAGACTATTATTGAGTTGAACGACAGAATTGACGAGCTTAATAAATTGATCGAATCCTTAAAGGCACATATCTCAGAGCTCGAAAAGGAAAATGAACAGCAAAAGATTCTTATTGCACAACAGCAGGCAACTATTGACTCTCAGGCTGCACGTATAGCTGAGCTTGAAAAGCAGGTTGCAGAGCAACTTGCAAAGATAACTGCACTTACTGAGAATATACAAAAATGCAATGCTGAAATTGCTGAGAAAAATCAGCAAATTACAGATTTAACTGATAAGAACGTTGTGCTCACAAATACGCTGCAAAATGAGCGAGAGGAAAATAAGAGAACAGTTGAACGAATGACTCAGGAGCATGAGGATACTGTCAGAAGAATGAATGATGACTTTGCAGACAGGATGCAACAGACAGAGGATAAGCACAATCGTGAAGTCAAAGCACTTCAAACAATTATCACTGATGAAGATGCTAAGCACAAATCATATGTTGCAAAGCTGAATGAGGACTTTGCAGAAAAGATAAGCAAGGCAGAGCAAAAGCGTATTAATGATCTGGCAGAAAAGCAGTCAGAGTTTGACAGCCGCCTTGAAACAATCAGAAAATCCAATGCTGACGCTGCAGCAGCAGTTGATGCAAAGCATATGTCAGAGATAAAAAAAGTTCAGAAGTCAGTTGATGCACGAGTTGAAGCTGTACGAAAAGAAGAAGAAAAACGTTATAAAGCAAAACGTCGTGAGATGAAGATCGAGCATAACAAGGAACTATCTAAGCTCAGACGTAATCTGAAAGAAGATTTAAGACTTGCAAAGAAAA
>JAUNJM010000012.1 GCA_030533265.1 Ruminococcus sp.
AGCTTGGCTTATTTGTTGTTGTTGAGCCTGGCTTATCTGTTGATGTTGAACCATCAGCTGTTGAATCAGCTGAAACATCACCTGAGCTCTGTCCACCAGCGTACTGTGAAGCAAGCTGTACACCATCCTGTGAAAGTTCAATGGATTTAATGTCGATACCAAATACCTGAATCTGAATACCGTCATAAGCTTCTGCTGAAGCATTTGCAGCGTCAGCCATTGCATCAACACCTGCAGCTGAAATTGTGAATGTAATTACGTTGTTGTTAGGGTCATTTGTTACGATATCTGATGACTGCGCAACATATGGTACTGTTTCACCAGTGTCTTTGATTGTGTAACCAACGCCACTTTCTGCGTAATCCCAAGTTCCTGATGCTTGCACGCCTTCAATAAAGCCTTCCTGAACGAGTGAAGTCCAGCCCTGTGCAGCGTGACATGGCTTGAGGATTGCATAGTTATTGTTTTCGTCATCATCTGCGAAAGCATCCTTAGCATCCTGAGTGTACTCATATGTGACTTTAACTTCCAATGGCTGACCCTTTGTGAATGTCTTACCGTCAATGTAGTCATCCATTTGCTGTGTACCGTCAGTCCACTTAGGGAATGCTGAGCTCCATTCACCTACGTCTGGGTTGCTTATTGAAAGTGTTGTTGCAGCTGAAGCTGAAAGTGCCATTGTTGCAGCAACTGCCATAGCTGAAATACCAGCTAAAATTTTCGAAATTTTCATTTCAATCTCCTCCATCTTAAATACATATTTTTTTGAATTGCGCTTCAATTCTTCTATATTATATCAGATAAAAATTTGAATTGCAAGACTTTTTTAAAAATAAATCGAAAAATTCCATTAAATATGTCACAAACTTTAGTCTGCATTTTTGTGCAAATGGTACATATTATTTGCTGTTGACACTTCCTGAAAATCTGTTGCTAAAAATCAGTTTGTATGCTATAATACTTAATATATGAAAGGAGCTTTTGATATGAACTATGATCTTTTCTGCCGTTTATGGCTTTCAATAGCGTTTGGTCCTGCAAACCGACGCATAAATCAACTCCTTGATACATACCACTCTCCTCAGTCAATTTTTCAGAGCTTTTCAAGTGGTGACAGGTTAAGTCTTTCCTCTGTTGAGCTTCGTGCTCTTGAAAATGTTACACAAGCTCAGATTCATCATCTTATTGACAGTTGTAAACAAAACGGCATCGCAATTTACACTCCCGATGACGAGGAATATCCTAATAAACTTTATTATATTGACAATCCTCCGAATCTGCTGTTTTCATACGGCGATCTTGGCAGTGTGCGTTTAAACCCGTCAATTGCGTTGATAGGTGCAAGGGATGCTGATGACTATGCCCTTACATCGGCCTACAAGATAGCTTATGAGCTTGCACTCCGGGGAATCACCGTGATAAGTGGCTTTGCCCGGGGTGTTGACTCGGTTGCTCACAATGCAACACTATCGGCAAACGGTCAGACCGTTGCAGTTTTAGGCAGTGGTATCATGTATGATTATCCTCGCAACAGTATGTATCTCAAAAAGCAAATCGGTCAAAATGGTGCTGTTTTATCAGAATACTACCCTCCTGCCCGTCCTGCCCGTGAAAATTTCAAGGTCAGAAACCGTATCGTTTCAGGTCTGGCCGATGGAATCGTTGTGATACAAGCAGGTCAATCAAGTGGCACTCTCAATACTGTCAATCATGCTCTTTCTCAGGGTAGGGATATTTTCGTTCTGCCTCCTCATGACATATTCGATGACAGCTACAAGGGAAATATCGGTTTGCTTCGTGACGGTGCAATCCCTGTGTACTCAGCTAATGATATCATCAATCATCTCGCAGGACTTTAATCTGTTTGTACGGATTGTTTAAAATCCGATGTTGTAATTTGTGCAAATGTACAAATATGAACCGATATTTTAACACTACTGTTCACATTAGAAAAAATATGTGTTATAATGTTTTATTATAGTATTTCAGAAAGGATGAAAAATCTTGGCTACCAATACAGTTCGCCATATTAAATATAAAAATATTGCTATCGCTCTTGCTATAGTTCTGTTGATTTTCCTTGCTATATGCTCTGCTTGCTCCAACAAAGGCTCTTCAAAGAAAAAAGCTGAAAGCTCATCTGTTGCAGAAAGCTCCAGCGTTGTTGACAAGAATAAGCTGACATCCAACTTCAGATACATCAGCATTAAGAACGACGAGGCCTTGAACAAGGGTGTTCTGACTCTCGTCGACTCCAAAAACAAGTATAAAGGCGGAACTCCTGCTGAACTTGACGGTGTTTACGGCTATCTTTTCAACAAATCTGACGAGCAGATTATGTCAGCAAGCAGTACTGATGTCAAGGGTAGTAAGGCTACACTTGATGCTCTGAATTCTATGGTAAGCGACTTCTATGCAAAAACAAAGCTTTCAAACATTATTATAAGCACCATGTATTACAGTCCTGAATCTGAAAACGACGATGACGCTACTCCCGACAGCAAGGAACATGCAACCGGCTACGCTTTTGACCTCAATACTTTTGATGACGCAACAGGCGGTTACCCTGAGTTCAATGGCGAAGGCAAATATAAATGGGTAGTTGAAAACTGCCATAAATACGGTATCGTTCAGAGATACACTCAGGCTAAGGCTGATATTACAGGTGTAAAGGAAAAGTTGAATCATTTCAGATACGTTGACAAGCCTAATGCTGAGATTATGATGAAAAATAATCTTTGTCTTGAAGAATACATTGAGTTTATAAAAGATTACACCTTTGAAAAGCCTTTCATTTTTGAAAGCGATGAACTGATAACTTACGCTGTTTACTATGTCGCTGCTGACAACAGCAAGACTACAAACCTACCGATACCTTTGCAGGAAAATGATATTGAGTATATTTACGACTACTCAGGCAACAACAAGGACGGCTATATCATGTGGGTTATAACTGAAGATAACTCCGGCCTGCTCAAAATCACTACAACCACCGATTCTAAGTCATCAGATGACAGCACAGCATCATCAGTATCAGATGCTTCTTCTGACGAAAGCTCTCTGTCAGAAAGCTCTGAAGGCACTGAAAGTTCGAGATGATTTCTGCTCCACTTGTGTAATAATATCACAGGTGGAGCTTTTTTAACAGATAATAAGCTTTCTGCATAATAATATAGCAAATAACTTTAGGAGTGATTATTATGTCAGAAACTTATTTCTTAGGCTCGTCTACTGCAAACGGATTCGTCACCACCTTTGACAGCATTATCAAAGATGAAAAAATGTTTACTTACATCCTTAAAGGTGGCGCCGGTACGGGAAAATCATCACTGATGAAAAAGGTCGCTAACGAGGTTGAGAACTATGAACACGTTTTGAGATATCACTGCTCGTCCGACCCCGATTCACTTGATGCTGTTGTTCTCACCGAGTCGGGTGTGGTCATTGTTGACGGTACAGCTCCTCATGTTTTTGATCCTATTATACCGGGAGTAAACCAGAAAATCGTAAATCTCGGCGATTACTGGAACGAGGATCTGCTCAAAGCTAACAAGGAAAATATCGTCAATGCAATAAATGCAAACAAGTCAGCTCTTGACCGTGCAAGACGCTTTACAGCAGCACTCACAAACATATTCTCAGACACCTGCCACATCGGTTCGGACAGCTTGCTCTACAAAAAAACAGAATCCTTCATCAGCAGATTCAAAAAGAAAATTCTCCCCAAAAAGGGCAATGGAACAGGTAAAACAAGTCTGTTTCAGTTGTCTGCTCTGACAAGATACGGCTATCTCACATACACAGAAACGCTTGATGACTATTTTGACATATACTATTTAAAAGACGAGTATTATGCTGCGACAGATTTTATCCTGAAAGCTGTTGCTGTTGAGGCAACAGCAAGAAATTTTGATGTCATAATCTCACCTTGTCAACTTTTTGCGTATGAAAACTATGAGCATCTGCTTATACCTGAACTGGGTATTGCTATTGTCGGTGCAAATCCGATGACAAACCTCTGCCTCGATAACGGTAAGATTATAAACGCTTCAAGATTCTATGACAAAAAACTTATCGCACAGAAAAAATCCCGTCTGAAGCTCAACAAGACTACTTATGCTGACCTTTGCAAAGAAACTGCATACACTCTTGAAAACGCAAAGATCATTCACGATGAAATTGAAAAATACTACATTGAGGCTATGAACTTTGATAAGATAAATGAGATTACAGAAAATATTATCAGTGAAATAAAATCAAAGCATCAATAATACTTTGCTTAAAAAGTGAGGACTGAAAATGATACGGACTATTGATATTAGTGGTGAATGGGGTTTATTTATGGACAAAAGTTGTTCGGCTGTTATGCCTGAACCTGATGATGTCATAAATCTACCCGACACCACCTCTCATGCTCAGAAAGGTGAGTATAACAACAATCGTGAAACAGGTTATCTCACTGATACTTACGCTTTTGAAGGTAATGCCTGGTTTTCAAAGAAAATTCCGCTTGAAGCTTCGCAAAACAAAATCCTGCTATTTCTTGAACGAACAAGAATAACGCATCTTTATGTAAACAGCATTGAGGTCGGCTGTCAGGAAAGCCTTTGTTCTCCTCATATCTATGATGTAACCTCTTACATTAGAAACGGTATCAACAGATTTGACATCTGTGTTTCAAATGTCGGTTACAAAACAGCAGGTGGGCATATGACCTCTCCTGACACCCAGACCAACTGGAACGGTATTACAGGCAGGATTGAATTGCAGGAATATGCTATAAACCATCTCACAAATATTATGGTTTTCCCGGATGTCAAAAACAAATCCTTCAGAATAACTGCTGACAGTGTCGTCAGTTGCTCCGGACAAGCTGTTATCTCCGCAAAAAACGAATCGCATAGTATTGCTCCGCAGATGTTTGAATACTGTAACGGTAAATTGGACGCTGAATACTATCTTGGAGAAAACGCTTTGTTATGGGATGAACATAATCCCAACTTATATGAGCTGACCATCGCTGTCGGCAATGATGTGAATGTCATAAACGTCGGTTTGCGTGATTTTAAAGCCTGTGGTGACAAGTTTACTGTCAACGGAAGAAAAACATTTCTCAGAGGAAAGCATGACGGTATGATATTCCCTGACACAGCCTTTGCTCCGACCGATTTGCAGTCGTGGCTCAGGGTAATGAAAGCTGCCAGAAGCTATGGCATAAACCACTATCGTTTTCATACCTGCTGTCCTCCTGAGGCTGCTTTTGTTGCTGCCGATATGCTTGGAATATATATGCAACCTGAACTGCCTTTCTGGGGTACTGTCACAACCAAGTCTGACGAAAATCACAACGAGAAAGAACAGCAATTTCTGATTGCTGAAGGGTATCGTATACTCCAGACGTTTGGTAATCATCCATCATTCTGCATGATGTCACTCGGCAACGAGCTTTGGGGTTCAAAGGAAAAGCTGAACGAAATCTTAGGTGCTTACAAGAGTTTTGATAACAGGCACTTGTACACTCAGGGTTCAAATAATTTTCAGTGGTGCCCATGTGTTCTGGAAAACGATGATTTTTTCGTTGGAGTAAGACTCTCAAAAAATCGGCTTCTTCGTGGTTCCTATGCTATGTGCGATGCTCCACAAGGCCATGTGCAGATAAAAAAGCCTTGTGCTGATAACGATTATGATAATGCTCTGCTTAGTAATAGCAGTGATAAAATTGACCAGAACAAAGTGCAGATACAGTTTGGTACAGGCGTAAAAACCGTGAATGCTGAAAATTGTGATGACAATTTTTATCCTGAGATACCAATTATCACACATGAAATCGGACAGTATGAAACGTATCCGAATTTCAATGAGATTGAAAAATACAAGTCCTCGTTAAAGCCTGAAAACTTTAAGATTTTTCGTGAACGTCTTGCACACAATGGCATGCTGTCGCTTGCTGATGATTTTTTCCAGTGTTCCGGAAAGCTCTCTGTCCAATGCTACAAACAGGAGCTTGAATCTGTTTTTCGCACCCGCAATATTGCCGGTTTTCAGCTCCTTGACATACAAGATTTCAGTGGACAGGGAACAGCTCTTGTTGGAATTCTGGATGCTTTTATGGAAAGTAAAGGTCTGGTGTCTGCAAAGCAGTGGCTTGGATTCTGTTCTGAGGCTGTACTGACAGCAAGATTCAGTTCGTATATTTTTGAGGAAGGACAGACCTTTTCGGCTGAGATTCTGCTGACTTATTTCGGTAATAACACGGTAAACGGCAAGAATTTTAATTGGAAGATATGTGATGAACAAGGTACAGAACTTTTTAACGGCGAGGAGCAGATTCAAGCTCAATCCAACGAAAACTACATTGACATTTGTTGTGTAAATGCGACTTTACCGACGTGCAACAGACCGAAAAAACTGATTTTTATATTGAGCTGTGACAGCCTTAAAACTGCCAATTCTTATGAGCTTTACGTTTTTCCGAAAACTGAACATCCTGATTTGAGCGGATACTATGTTTTTGACAGCATGAACAAAGATGCTGAAAATGCTCTTTCTGAGGGCAAACGCATACTGCTTGCACGCAAGCCTGATAGCGTAAAAAACAGTATAGAGGGAACTTACTGTACTGATTTCTGGTGCTATCCAATGTTCCGTAGTATTTCCGAGAGCATGGGCAAACCTGTGCCTGTCGGCACAATGGGATTACTCATTTGCAACACTCATCCTGCGTTGGAGCTTTTTCCATGCGAAAAATTTACGACTCCACAATGGTGGGAGATTGTGACAAATTCATGCTCTGAGATGCTTGACGATTGCTCTGAGGATAAAAATATTATCATTCAGACAATAGACAACTTTGAACGCAATCATCATCTGGGGCTGATGTATGAATACTTACACGGAAACGGTCAGGTTGTTGTACTTAACTGCGATACAGACAAGCTCGCTCAAAGCATTGAGGGCAGACAATTTCTAAAGTCTGTGCTGAATTATATAGACAAAAAATAAACTGCCCACCACCTTTTCGGTGGAGGACAGATCATGCAGGTTAGTATCAACCAGCATGCTATTTTTATATCTCTTCATCATCGGTTTCTTCAATTCCCGATTCATCCCAAACGTATTCGTCATATTTATCGAGGAAATTATATCTTTTCCCTTTGTAGACATATTCTATAACCGTGTTGAGATTTACATTATAAACGCTTTTGAAAATATTGGTGACAACAAAATCGTTACCCTGACTAAGCTTGTGGATAAGCTCCTTTATCTCCTGACGTTTTGACATATCACCCTTGTTTTCAAGCTTTTCATACTCTTCCGTAAAACGACAAGCACACTGCAAAAATTTCAGCTCGTTATATCTTGCCCAATCTTTTATGAAAGACTCCCTCACCATATACAGTGGTCTGATAAGCTCCATTCCCTTGAAATTTTTCGAGTGCAACTTTGGCATCATGGTCTGAACCTGTCCACCATATATCATGCCCATAAGTATTGTTTCGATAACGTCATCATAATGATGTCCGAGTGCTATCTTATTACAGCCCAAGTCCTGTGCAAATTTATAGAGATTACCTCTCCTCATTCTTGCACACATATAGCAAGGATTCTTCTCCAGTCCCACAACATAGTTGAATATTCTTGCTTCAAACATTTTTATTGGTATGTTCATAAGCTTTGCATTGTCGATTATTCGTTGACGGTTTTCAGGATTGTACCCAGGATCCATCACTATAAACTCCAACTCAAATTTCATGTCCGAGTATTTCTGGAGGTGTTGCATACATTTTGCAAGAAGCATTGAATCCTTGCCTCCTGAAATGCAGACAGCTATCCTGTCGCCCTCACTTATCATTTTATACTCTTTTATTCCCATAACGAACTTGTTCCAGATGTCCTTACGGTACTTTTTTATTATACTTCGTTCTATTATCTGATAAGGCTGTAAAACTCTTGCCATCAAAATGCTCCTTCTTTTCATATTAATTATCATTATACTATGCAATACTATGTTCGTCAAGGGATTCTCAAAACGTTGACACCTCCTTGCAGATGTGGTATACTGTATATACTGAAAACTATCGGAAAGGAATGTGTTTTTTATGACTTACAAGGAAGAATTTATAAAGTTTATGGTTGAAAGTGGCGTGCTTACTTTTGGTGAATTCACCCTCAAAAGTGGACGAATCGCTCCTTATTTCATAAATGCAGGAAACTATAAAACAGGTGCTCAGCTTGCAAAGCTTGGTGGATTCTATGCTGAGTGTATCAAGGATAACAATATTGACGTTGAAACACTTTTCGGCCCTGCTTATAAGGGTATCCCTCTTGCTGTTTCTGCTGCAACTGCACTCTATAACAAGTTCGGTATTGATGTGTCCTATTGCTTTGACAGAAAAGAAGCTAAAGACCACGGTGAAGGTGGTATGTTTGTCGGACGTACACTTCAGGACGGCGAAAAAGTAGTTATCATCGACGATGTTATGACATCAGGAAAAGCTATGAGAGAATCTTTGCCAAAGCTCAAGTCCGCAGCTGATGTCAACGTTACAGGCATGGTCATCACTGTTGACAGAATGGAAAAAGGTCTTAATACTGACGATTCTGCAGTGCAGGAGGTATATAAAGAGTTTGGTATCAAAGTTTATTCAATTATCAATATCAATGACATTATCGACGCTATAAAAAATGGTGTTATTGAGGGTAAGGAACACCTTGACAATATGCTTGCTTATCGTGAAAAATATGGTGTAGAGGCTTAATGTTACCCGTTTGTAACTAAATGTAATAGTATTGTTGTTGAATTGACAGAGAAAACAATGTATAATGTATACTAAGAAAAAAGAATGGAATTACTAATTTCATCCTCTCCAAATTTTTTACACAAGATAAAGACAGTCGTTGGACTGTCTTTTTTATTTGTATTTTTTATATTTTTTGAAAAATATTAAAATTCTACTGGAAATCATAATATAAATGTGTTATAATAAATTGATGCAGTTTAATACTGAATTCTTGTTAATTATTATTTTGAAAGGATTGTTTTATTATGTTGACAGATATTGAAATTGCTCAGCAGGCAAACATGAAAAGAATTACTGAAATTGCCAAAGATCTGAACATCTCAGACGAATACCTTGAGCCTTACGGACACTATAAGGCAAAACTCTCCGAAAAGCTTTTTTCTGAACTCAAAGATAAAAACGATGGTAAGCTTATCCTCGTCACGGCTATCAACCCTACTCCTGCAGGAGAAGGAAAGACTACTATCTCTGTAGGTCTTGCTGAGGCAATGGCCAAGGCCGGTAAGAAGGCAATTCTTGCTTTGCGTGAGCCTTCACTCGGGCCTGTTTTTGGCATCAAGGGTGGTGCTGCAGGTGGCGGATATGCTCAGGTAGTTCCTATGGAGGATATAAACCTTCATTTCACAGGCGATATGCACGCAATTACTGCTGCCAACAACCTTCTTTGTGCTATGATCGACAACTCTCTGCAACAAGGAAATCCTCTTAATATCGACCAGAGAAGAATTCTTTTCAAGAGATGTCTTGATATGAATGACCGTGCTCTGAGAAATATCGTTGTCGGCATGGGTGGAAAGGTTAATGGTGTTCCTCGTGAGGACGGTTTCCAGATAACAGTTGCATCAGAAATCATGGCTGTTCTTTGTCTTTCTGCCGATCTCAAGGATCTTAAAGCTCGTCTTGAACGTATTCTCGTTGCCTACACTCTCGATAACCAGCCTGTTTATGCTAAAGACGTTGGTGCTTGTGGTGCTATGGTTGCACTGCTCAAGGACGCTCTTAAGCCAAATCTCGTTCAGACTCTCGAAAACACACCTGCTATCATGCACGGTGGACCATTTGCAAACATTGCTCATGGCTGTAACTCTGTAAGAGCTACAAAGCTCGGTCTTAAACTCGCTGATTATTGCATTACGGAGGCAGGTTTCGGTTCTGACCTCGGTGCTGAAAAATTCTTTGACATCAAGTGCCGTTTTGCAGGACTCAAGCCTGATTGTGTAGTACTTGTTGCTACTATCCGTGCGTTGAAATACAATGGTGGTGTTGCTAAAACCGACCTCACTGAAGAAAATGTTGACGCACTCAAAAAAGGTATTGTGAACCTTAAAACTCATGTTGAGAATATGCACAAGTTCGGTGTACCTGTTGTTGTCGCTATCAACAGATTCCACACTGATACTGACGCTGAAATCCAAGTCATCAAGGACACCTGCAATCAGCTCGGCGTTGAAGTTTCACTTGCTGAGATTTTTGCCAAGGGTGGCGAAGGTGGTATTGATCTTGTTGAAAAGGTTTGTGCTACTATTGATAACAACCAGAGCAACTTTAAGCCTCTGTATGACGAAAAGCTCCCTATCAAAGAAAAACTCGATATTCTTGCAAAAGAAATATACAGAGCTGACAGTGTAGTTTACACTGCCAAAGCTGAAAAGGCTATCACGGAGATTGAGGGACTCGGATTCGGTAACATTCCTGTCTGTGTTGCAAAGACTCAATATTCACTCTCTGACGATCCGACAAAACTCGGCAAGCCTGAGAACTTCAAGATAACCGTAAGAGATGCAAGACTTTCTGCAGGTGCAGGATTCGTTGTAATCTATACGGGTGACATCATGACAATGCCGGGATTGCCTAAAACCCCTGCTGCTACAAAGATTGACTGCGACAACGAGGGTAATATTTCAGGACTTTTCTGATACTCTTACCACGCTATGTTCAAAGGACGTGAAAACTTGATTTATACCACTGTTACAAAATCACCCGAAGATACTATATGTCTTGGTGAAAAGATCGGCAGATTGCTCAGAAGTGGGGACGTTATAGCTTATAACGGTGATCTCGGAGCAGGAAAGACTACCATAACAAGAGGGATTTCTATTGGTATGGGAATTGGTGACGAGGTTATCTCTCCGACTTTTTCGCTGGTTAATGAATACTCAGCCGATAAAATCAGGCTTTATCACTTTGATATGTATCGTATTTCTTCTCCTGAGGATCTGGAAACTACAGGCTTTTACGATTACCTTGATGAAGGTGGAGTGCTTGCTATTGAATGGTCGGAAAACATTAAATCGGAGCTTCCTGAAAATACGATACGCATAAGTATTCAGCGGATTGATGATAATTCAAGACAAATTACTATAGATGGAGATGACCGTTTTGCGAATATTGGGGATTGATACATCCGGAAAGATCGCTTCAGTTGCTATTACTGACGAAAACAGGCTTTTGTGCGAGAAGATACTATACACGAATCTCACTCACTCTCAGATAATCATGCCAATGGTTCAGGAAATGATGAATGCCTCTGATCTGAATTTTGACGACATTGATGCGATTGCTGTTGCTAACGGTCCGGGTTCTTACACAGGTCTGAGAATCGGAATCGCTGCTGTTAAAGGCATTTGTCTTGGTCGTCCTGACATAAAATGTGCAGGCATTTCAACTCTTGCCGCTCTTGCTTACAACTGCTCGGCTTTTGTCGGAAAGATAATCCCTGTTATGAAAGCTCGTCCGAACGTTGTTTATGTGGGAGAATATCTCTCAGATGGTGAAAAGCTTACATGCACTGCTGAGGACAAGGTTTGCAATGAAGCTGAATTCTTCACTGCTCTTGATTTGTCTGAAAAAATAATGCTTACAGGTGACTACTGCACTGAGATAAAAGAAAAATATTTCAGCGACAATGAAAATATAGTCTGTGCAGGAAAGAATCTGAGATTACAACGTGCGTCCTGTCTTTGCTCTGCTCTTGAAAATGATGATTCATATTTCACGAATCCCGAAAAGCTTGAGGTCGCTTATCTTCAGGCTACAAAGGCTGAAAAGGACAAGGCTCACAGTTAAATATAAGGAGGAAATAAAATGAAAATAGTTATCGGAAACGACCACGCTGCACCAGAGCTTAAGCTTGCGGTCGTTGAACACCTCAAAGAGAGAGGTATTGATTACATAGACATGGGTTGTGGCATTGGTGAAAGATGCGACTATCCTGACAAGGCAAAAGAAGTCTGTGAAAAGGTTGTAAGTGGAGAGTGTGACCTCGGAATACTCATCTGCGGAACAGGTGTCGGAATGTCCATGGCAGCTAACAAGATAAAGGGCATAAGAGCTGCCTGCTGTTCTGACTATTTCTCTGCAAGGCTTACAAGAGAACATAACGATGCTAATGTACTCTGTTTCGGTGAACGGGTTGTCGGTATCGGCACTGCTATCGACCTTGTTGATACATTTATAGATACACCATACTCTCACGGTGAAAGACATCAGAAAAGAATTGATCTTATCACTGCGTTGGAAGGATAAGATAGAAAATACCGTACAGGATCAGAAGTCCTGTACGGTATTTTTATTTTGAAAACTCGGTTATTATCTCGTTTGCCCTTGCGTAGATACGATCAGGTTGTTCACCGATATTGAACACTCCGTTCTCATAAAGCACTCTGCCTGCACACATTGTAAGCTTTACATTCTGCTTTGAACCACTGTAAACTATGTTTTTTCCGATGTTGTTCAACGGCTGCATATTCGGCTGATTCAGGTCAAGTACGATAAGGTCTGCCTGCATACCTTCTGATATGGAAACACAGTTGTCAAGTCCCATTGCAAGTGCCGAGCCTTTTGTTGCTGAGAAAAGAACCTTCTGCGCGTCAAACGCCGCTGCATCCTTCTGAGCGATTTTCTGTAATGCAGTCATAAGGAACATTTCTCTGAACATATCAAGACAATTATTACTTGCAGGACCGTCTGTACCCAACGCAAGTGCTATCCCTTTTTCTGACATTGTAGACAGTGGTGCAATACCACTTGCCAGCTTTGCGTTTGATGCCGGGCAGGACACTGCATAAACTCCCCTGTTTTTGAATATCTCCATATCGTTTTCACTCATGTGAACGCAATGGAACCCTGCTCCACCATAGTTGTATATACCCATTGAATCAAACAGTTCAGTCGGTGTTTTGCCGTACTTTTCAATACACTCTGCTACCTCTTTTGCTGTTTCGGAGTTGTGTACTGATACCGGGGCATTATACTTCTCTGCCAGACTTCCGATAGCCTCCATAAGCTCACGTTCTGCAGTGTACTCGGCATGGAACCCGAGTCGGAAGGATACAAGAGGGTCAATGTCGTTGAATTTATTATAATAACCCTCAAGTCTTTCGGCGTTTGAGGCTTCACCACTTACCGAACCGCAAAGTACAGTTCTGAAACCACTTTCAATATGTGCTTTGACATAATCATCAAGCTCAAAATACATATCAAAATTTGCTGTGATTCCGCTGGTCAGATACTCAAGTATTGCAAGCTTGGACAGCCAGTAAATATGCTCACCGTTGAGCTTTGCCTCCATAGGAAAAACCTGCTTGAAAAGCCAGTCCTGCAAAGCCATATCATCAGCATATGAACGCAGAAATGTCATTGCTGAATGTGTATGAGCGTTCTTGAATGACGGCATAAGCAGATTACCCTCAAGGTCTATCTCTCTTTCAAAAACTGTGTTTTTCAGCATCTCATCAGTCGGTAAACCGACAAAGCTTATCTTATCCTTGTCCACCCAGACCTCAAGATTTTCAATCGAGGTGTCGCTTACCATTGTCATAACTCTGCCATTTTTAAATCTTATCATATAAAAAACCTTTCCGATCAAATTTTCTTTTTATTATTGTAACACATCTTTTTTGTTATTACAAGTAAAGCAAATCGAAAAACAACACTCTTTTAGCAATGAAAAATCAACTCTTGTTGTTTTTATGTGTTTTACTGTCTGCACCTCTTGAAAAAATACGAAATATGTGCTATACTGAATAGAATAATCTAAAAATTAAAACGAAGGAGATTTTTGATATGTCAGAAATATTTGTAGCAAACAATATGCAGAATGTGTATACTCCATTGCCATTCAAAATGCACTTCTTGTTTTGCATTATCGCAACACTGCTTTATATCTTGCAGTTTTATAGAAAACGTTCATCCTACTATATTTTTATTATGTGTGCAATCGACCTTACTTTTGTAACACAGTATTATACCAATAAGCCGGTAATCATAGGGCTTTTTGTTGCTGAAATAATTCTTATAATATGTGCTGTTATTTCATCTCATTTGTATAACAAAAAAATCAGAGCAGAAAATGCCATAAATCAAATTGAATCCGAGCGTCAAAAGGAAATAGAAAAAGCAATGACCGACAACGATAAAAAAATCGTGGATAACGCTTTTGACGATAAAGAAGGACTTTGATTATGAAGCTTGTTATCCTTGATTCAGAAACAGTTACAAGAGATGACGTTTCTTTAGATAGCATAACCTCTCTCGGAGAGTCTGAGGTGTATGGCTATACTCCGAATGAAAAAATCGCTGAAACTATCGGCAACGCTGATGCCGTTATATGCAACAAGTGCCTTATAACCGATGATGTATTCGAGCAGTGTCCGAACCTCAGGTATGTCGGTCTTTTTGCAACAGGGTATAATAATGTCGATATAGAATCAGCAAAAAATCATGGTGCTGTTGTCTGCAACGTACCTTCTTATTCTACAAACTCCGTTGCACAGCATACATTTGCTTTTATACTCAACCACTACAATAAAGTCGCAGAGTACGCTCAGACTGTTGATAACGGTGACTGGGTGAACTATAAGCTGTTTTCATATTTTTATATCCCGACAACTGAACTTGCAGGCAAGACTATCGGTATCGTCGGATATGGCGACATTGGCAGAAAAACTGCACAGATCGCAAAAGCTTTCGGCATGAATGTTGTTACACATACACGTTCTCCGCAAAAGGTTACGGACGGCACTAAAACCTGCTCTCTTGATGAGTTGCTTGATGTTTCGGACGTGGTTTCTCTCCATTGCCCTCTCACAAAGGAAAATGAAAAGATGATAAATGCCGATACGCTTGGTAAGATGAAAAAAAACGCCCTGCTTGTAAACACTGCAAGAGGTGGACTCGTTGATGAGTATGCTCTTACCGACGCCCTGAACAACGATGTCATATCAGGTGCTTGCATAGATACCCTTAACTTTGAGCCGATGCGTGAGGACTGCCCTCTCAGAAATGCTAAAAACTGTACTATCACTCCTCACATTGCCTGGGCACCAAAGGAAACAAGAGAAAGACTTATTGAAGAAGTTACTGAGAATCTGAAATCCTGGCTCGACGGAAGCCCGAGAAATGTGGTGAACAAATGATAAAAGCTTATCTGAGAATTGACGATTCGCCGTCAGAGATAACTCCCGATTTTGTGGACTATCTTGCTGACAAAAAAATCACCCCCATTATTTTTGCAGTAGGCGAAAATATAGAAAAGCATTTTGACAATGCTGTATATGCACTGCAAAAAGGCGCTGTAATAGGAAATCACAGTCACACTCATCCCGATTTTTCAAAGCTGTCGCTTGAACAGGCTGTGGATGAAATAGAAAAATGTGAAACTCTGCTGGATAAAGTCTATGAGTGTGCTGGTGTAAAACGAGAGCATAAGCTCTTTGCATTCCCTTATGGCAACAAGGGTGGACAAAATAAAAATGCAATACAACAGTATCTCAAAGCAAAAGGCTTTGCAAGAGTAGATGATACAGCAATCCAGTTCGACTGGTATAAGCAAAACGGTCTTGATAAAGATATTGACTCTTTCTGGACTTTTGATCTTGCCGAGTATCAGCTACAGTGGAACAACGGCTTTACTTATGAGAGCATACTTGAACGTATCCACGATAAACACCCAAAAGACGGTGGTGCTCTGCTACAAGAAAACAGTAATCACATAATCCTTATCCACGATCACTTTCAGACTAATGTTATAATTAAGGATTACTATAAAACGCTGATTGACTATTTGATAAACGCCGGTGTAACGTTTGTCAGACCTGAGTTTAAAAAGGAGAATTTTTAACAGGAAATTCATCAGCACTGTTTTCGACAGACTGAAAGTAATATATTCAAGCCATTTATACTTAAATTTTAACGAATAGAGGAAGTAAAATGTCAGATTTGAAATCAAAAAAACGAATAGTCGTAAAACTGGGTACTTCTACCCTTACTCACAGAACAGGCAGGCTCAATATCAGACGTGTTGAACAGCTTGTCAAAAACCTTGCTGATTTACAGAATGCAGGTCATGAGCTTATTATCGTTTCAAGTGGAGCTATAGGTCTTGGAATGGCAAAACTCGGGCTTCCTGAAAAACCTAAGGACACTCCGTCCAAACAGGCGTGTGCTGCTGTGGGACAGTGTGAACTGATGTATCTTTACGACAACCTGTTTTCAAACTACGGCCTCAACGTTGCACAGATGCTGTTGACAAAGTACATACTCCTTGAGGACAGAAAGGAAAACGTCCAGAACGCACTTGAAAAAATCATTAAGTTTGGCGTTATCCCTATTGTCAACGAAAACGACACTGTTGCTATTGATGAGCTGGAACTCGAAGTTGGTGAGAATGATTCCCTTGCTGCAACAGTAGCATCACTTGCAAAAGCCGACTTGCTTATAATCATGTCGGATATTAACGGTCTTTATGACAGCGACCCAAGACAAAATCCTGATGCAAAGCTTATTCCTGTTGTTGAGGAAATCAACGACAGTATCCGTGCTCTTGCAGGCGGAGCAGGAACTAAGCTCGGTACTGGCGGTATGATAACGAAAATCAATGCTGCTGAAATCGCTATCAAAAACGGCATTGATATGGTAATCATGAATGGCAAGAATCCTGATAATCTTTATTATCTTTTCGAGAGCGGAAATCTCGGAACACTTTTTAAAGCTAAACAAAAATAACGAAAGGAGAAAACTGGTATGAACTATATCGAAGAACTTGCGACTAACGCAAAAGCTTGCCAAACAGAACTTGCAAACGCATCATCTTCTCAGAAAAATGACGCTCTGCTTGAAATCGCACATATCCTGAGAAAATGCAAAGAAAAAATCATTGAGCAAAATGCTATTGATCTCGAAAATGCAAGAAACCAAGGTATGTCACAGTCAATGCAGGACAGACTTGCACTTGATGAAAAACGAATCGACAATATTGCTAATGCCTGCGAAAAACTTACTATGCTTGATGACCCTGTCGGTCAGATTGAGAGTGGTTCTGTACGTCCAAACGGCATGAGAATTACAAAAGTCTGTGTACCAATGGGTATTATCGGAATCATCTATGAGGCAAGACCAAATGTTACAGTTGATGCTGCGGCTCTTTGCCTTAAAAGTGGTAACGCTGTTATCCTTCGTGGTGGTAAAGAGGCTATAAACTCAAATAAAATCCTCGTTGACCTTATGCGACAGGCTGTTGAAACATCAGGCTTCTGCCCTGATATTATCCAACTTGTTGAGGACACAGACAGACAGATCGCTGTTGAAATGATGCAGGCAAACGGCTATATTGATGTGCTTATCCCACGAGGTGGAGCAAATCTTATCAAGGCTGTTGTACAGTCAGCAACAGTTCCTGTAATCGAAACAGGTACAGGAAATTGTCATGTTTATGTTGACTCAACTGCTGACTTGAAGATGGCAGTTGACATCGTTGATAACGGCAAAACACAACGACCATCAGTATGCAACGCTGTCGAGAGCTGTCTTGTGCACAAGAATGTTGCTGACGATTTTCTGCCGATGCTGAAAAAACGTCTTGATGAGCATAACGTTGAAATCAGAGGCTGTCCGCTTACGAAAATGATTCTCGGTGACTGCGTTGTACCTGCTGATGAATATGACTATGCAACTGAGTTCCTTGACTATATCATTTCAATCAAGGTTGTTGACAGCTTGGGAGAGGCGATTGAGCATATCCGTACATATACAACGGGTCACTCGGAATGTATTGTTACTGAAAGTCTTTTTGCTGCCGAGGAATTCCAAAAGCGTGTTGACGCTGCTGCTGTTTATGTGAACTGCTCTACCCGTTTTACAGACGGTGAAGAGTTCGGACTCGGTGCAGAAATCGGTATTTCCACTCAGAAGCTCCACGCAAGAGGTCCGATGGGACTCAAAAATCTTACTACTGTAAAATATCTGATCAATGGCAACGGACAGATTCGATCATAAGCCGTCCTGACCGTCTTGTAATATTTACAAAATGTACATATATTAAGTTCGTAAAAGCGTTGAAAATAGCTTGAAAATAGCTTATAATATTAAACATATTGTTTTATGAAAGGATTGATTTTTATGAAGAAATTTTTAGCAATCTTACTCGCAGGTATAATGGGAACCACAATGCTTGCATCATGTAATGATTCAGAAGAGGATACTGACAAGGACAACGATTCATCACCTGCAACAAAAGTTATAGACATTGACCTGACAGAAGAAGAATATGCTTTTGGTGTTGATAAGGACCAGCCTGAGCTTCTTGAGCAGGTAAACTCATTTATCGCTGAGATAATGGAAAACGGAAAGTTTGATGAAATATGCAACAAGTATTTCTCTGACGGAACTCCTACTCCAGTAAAATCCGCAACACTTGACGACAGCAAGGATCAGCTTGTTGTAGCAACAAATGCAGCTTTTGAACCATTCGAGTATAAAGATGGTGAAAGCTATCTCGGTGTTGATATGGAAATCGCAGCACTTTTGGCTGAAAAGCTTGGTAAGGAACTTGTTATCCAGCACATGGACTTTGATGCTGTTTGTCTTTCAGTCGGCCAGCACAAGTGTGACATCGCAATGGCAGGTCTTACTGTAAGAGAAGACAGAAAAGAACACGTTAATTTCTCAGATTCATACTATAAGGCTTCACAAAGACTTGTTGTAAATGGTAACGATACAACATTCGATAAGTGCAAAACTGCTGAAGATGTTGAAAAGATACTTAACGAAAAGGATTCAAGCACAAAGATCGGTGTACAGAATGGTACAACAGGTCAGAAATATGTTCAGGGCGACAAGGAATGGGAATTTGACGGTTTCAAAGCAACCTGCACAGGCTATAAGAACGGCTCTCTTGCAGTTCAGGACATGATCAACGGTAACATCGACTATGTTATCATCGACTCTGCTCCTGCTTCATGCATTTCAACAGCAATCAATAAGATAGCATAACAAATAAAAACAATACAATCCCCCATCTGAATCGGTGGGGCATTGTATTTTAAAGGAAAGATTTTATGGGTAATTTTGATAAGAAAATTGATGCATTCTCTAAAGCTTTCTTTGATGGAAACGGCTATAAAACCGTTATCGAAGGCTTGCAGAACACCATTTTTATTGCTGTTCTGGGACTGTTTATAGGAATAATTATCGGAACTCTCATCGCAACAGTGCGAGTTCTGCCAAAGTATAAAACATTGCCTAAAGCACTTAACGCTGTTTGCAGTGTTTACGTCGGATTTTTCAGAGGAACACCAATGGTAGTTCAGCTTCTTGTGTTCTATTATGTACTTATGCCACTTATCGGCTTGAAAATGCCGTCAGTTACCGTTGCAACATGGGTGTTTGGTTTGAACAGTGGTGCATACATATCCGAAATAATGCGTGGAGGCATCATGTCGGTTGACATCGGACAGATGGAAGGCGGACGTTCAGTCGGACTCAGCTATTCGACAACTATGATGAAAATTATTATACCACAAGCTGTAAAGAATATTCTTCCTTCATTGGGTAATGAGTTTATCGCTCTTATAAAGGAAACATCTGTTGTAAGCTTTATCGGTGCAACAGACCTATATGTAGCGTTCAACAATATTGGAACCAATAGCTATGAGTTCATGGTACCGTATCTCGTAATGGCTATTATCTATATCATACTCGTACTGCTCATCACACTGCTTATCAAATTAATGGAAAGGAGTCTGAGGAAAAGTGATAGAAGTCGTTAATCTTAACAAAAGCTTTGGCTCACTCCATGTTCTAAACAATATAAATACAACTATCAAAAAGGGTGAAAAGGTAGTTGTTATAGGACCATCAGGCTCAGGTAAATCTACATTCCTCAGATGTCTTAACTGCATGGAGGACCCGACATCAGGAAGTATTATTTTCAACGGTGTTGACATTACTGATATGCGCGTCAATATAAATATCCACCGTCAGAAAATGGGCATGGTGTTCCAGCATTTCAACTTGTTCAACAACAAAACTGTAATACAGAATATCATGCTTGCACCTGTTCTTATCGAAAAGAAAAAAAGACGCAAGCTGAAAATTGCAAAGCTCTTAGGTAAAAAACCACAGGAAGATATAAAGTCTGTAAAACAGATCAAGCAGGACGCAAAAGAACAGGCAATAGCACTTCTGAAAAGGATTGGTCTTGAAGATAAAGCCGATGTTTACCCATCAGCTCTTTCAGGTGGACAGAAACAGCGTGTTGCTATCGTGCGTTCACTTGCAATGAACCCTGACGTTATCCTTTTTGATGAACCTACATCAGCTCTTGACCCTGAAATGGTCGGAGAGGTTCTCAACCTCATGAAAGAACTTGCCAACGACGGTATGACAATGGTAGTTGTCACTCACGAAATGGGCTTTGCACGAGAGGTTGCATCACGAGTTATCTTCATGGACGGTGGATCTATTACAGAAGAAGCTGATCCCGAAGAATTTTTCACCAATCCGAAAAGTCCAAGACTAAAAGAATTTCTCTCAAAGGTACTGTAACTATGAGCTTTGATGTAAAAATTGCAAAAGGTCTTGAAAATCTCCCAAAAGCATCTGACGTCCGAAGAAAAGTTTTTATTGAGGAACAAGGCTTTGTAAACGAGTTTGATGATATTGATGCAAGAGCAATCCACGTTCTCATCTCAGATGGTGAAAAGCCTGTTGCTACGGGGCGACTTTTCGAGGACGATGACGGTTGGCACATCGGCAGAATTGCTGTGCTTTCTGAGTACAGAGGTAACAGACTTGGTGAGAAAGTAATGCTTGTGCTACATAACTATGCAAAGCAAAACAACATAAAAGAGATAACTCTCTCAGCACAGGTTCAGGCATCAGGCTTTTATGATAAGCTTGGATATATAAATCTTGCTGACCTGCATATGGACGAGAATTGTCCTCATGTGACTATGAAAAAAATACTGTAAAACAAAAAGCACCTTTTTTAAAAGGTGCTTTTTTCTGTCATAATCCTGATAACCTCGGTCATGAGGTCGGATGCTTTTTGTTTTTTGTCAAGTGTGACCTTGAAATGAGGCTTAGCATCATCAACAAATCTGACACGGTTTTTATACTTAGCAGATAAAACCTGAATCTGACTTATCTCAGGCTGTTTTATATAGAACACAAGTGACTGTCCACGCTGAGTAACCTCTGTGATTCCCAGTTTCGATGCCATGTTTCTTGTAAGTGCTACATTAATAAGCCCCATAACAGCCTTTGGAGGGTCACCGTAACGGTCAATAAGCTCATCAATCACATCACTGCTGTCCTCCTCCGATACAATCGAAGCAATCTTGCGATAAGCCTCAATTCTCTGAGCAAGGTTTTCAATGTAATCCTCAGGAATAAATGCATCTATGGCAATATCAACAAGACAATCCTCAGGAGAGTGTGGCAAAGCCTCGCCCTTCTGTTCAGCAATAGCCTCATTGAGCAATCGCAGGTACATATCATATCCTACAGCCTCCATGTGACCATGCTGTTTCCCGCTAAGAATAGAGCCTGCACCTCTTATCTCAAGGTCACGCAAAGCAATTCTGAAGCCTGAGCCGAACTGTGTGAATTCCTTGATAGCATTGAGTCGTTTTGAGGCAATTTCCGTAAGCACCTTTCCACGTCGGAAAGTGAAATATGCAAACGCACGCCTGTTTGAACGTCCGACACGACCTCTGAGCTGATAGAGCTGTGATAGTCCAAGTTTGTCAGCGTCCTCGATTATAAGCGTGTTCACGTTCGGTACATCTACTCCCGTTTCGATAAGCGTTGTGCAAACAAGCACGTCAATCTCATGGTCAATAAGCTGTCTCCATATCTCCGAAAGCTCACTCTCGGACGTCTGACCATGAGCAATACCTATCCTTGCCTCAGGCAGAAGCTTTTGTAGCTTTGATGCTTTGTGTACGATAGTTTCAATGCGATTGTGAATATAGTAAACCTGTCCTCCACGTCTTAGCTCTTTTGAAATTGCCTGTGCAACAACGCCGTCGTTATGCTCCATAACATAAGTCTGTACAGGGTGTCTGTCCTGTGGAGGTTGTTCGATTACCGACATATCCCTGATACCACTCATTGCCATGTTAAGCGTTCTCGGAATTGGTGTAGCCGAAAGAGTCAACACATCAACCCCTTTGAACGCCTGCTTGAACTTCTCTTTGTGAGCAACACCGAAACGCTGTTCCTCATCAATAATAACAAGTCCCAGATCCTTGAACTCCACGTCTTTCTGCACAAGTCGGTGCGTACCAATTATCAGGTCAACATTTCCACGTTTCAGTTCTTTTATTATCTTTGTCTGTTCTCCCGGTTTTCTGAAACGTGAAAGCAACTCCACTTTTATCGGGAAATGCTCAAAACGCTTGATAGCCGTCTGATAATGCTGCCATGCAAGAACAGTTGTAGGAACGAGAATTGCTACCTGCTTTGAGTCGAGCATACACTTGAATGCAGCCCTTAGTGCAACTTCCGTTTTACCGAATCCCACATCACCACAAAGCAGTCTGTCCATCGGGACAGGCTTTTGCATATCCTCTTTTATCTCAGCGATACTTCTGAGCTGGTCATCCGTTTCCTGATAATCAAAACGCTCCTCAAAATCACTCTGCCAATCATTATCAGGGGAAAAGGCAAAGCCCTCTGCCATTTGTCGCTGTGCATAAAGCTTTGTAAGCTCGTCAGCCATATCCTTTACGGCAGCCTTTACCCTGGAACGAGTCCTGTGCCAATCCATAGAATTAAGCTTGTTGAGCTTGACTCCACTATCATCTCTCGGACCAATATATCTCGATACAAGATCAAGCTGTGTTACAGGCACATACAAAACGTCCGTACCTGCGTATTTTATAGTGATATAATCCTTTGTTACTCCATTGGTTTCAAGATTCCTGATGCCTACAAATTTTCCGATACCGTACATAGAATGAACAACAAGATCTCCTGCAGTAATATCCGAAAGGCTCTTGATTTCTTCACCCTTTTTATGCTTTCTGACAGCTTTCTTACGGACATTCATAGCCTTGATCTGTGTTATCACAGCACATTTTATGGCAGGATAGTCAAAGCCTCCTGATAAACTTCCCGATCTTACATATACGATTCTCGGAAGGATCTGTGCATCAGCTTTCAGTTCAAGTGCAGGTATACCCTTTTCTCTCAGGTCAGATACAATAATCGGTACCGTTTTCTCTGAGCCTGCAAGCACTAATGTGCAGTAATCATTCTCACAAAGGCTCTGCAGTTCCTCAACAAGATGTGAAATATCTCCACCCCATACTCCGACCTGACGACAATCAGTATTTATAAGCTTTCTGAACTTTATCTCACCGTTCCCACGCATGAAAGTATCAAGAAAAACGGTCGACAGTTCAAGAGCTTTGACAGTCATTTCAGGAAAATCAATATAGCACTTATCAAGACGCTTGAAAAGAATACCGTCCTCATAAAGCAGCTTTATATCCTCAGAAAGCTGTGTCGTAACAGTCTTCGCTTTCTCAAGACAATTCTGATACTCAGAAATAATGCATATACCTTCCTTGAAATAGTCAAAAACTGTGCTCACTTCATCATAAGCAAGCTTATAGTATTTATCAAGATTAGTAAGCGTAATGCCACTTTCTATAAGCTCCAGATCCCTTGAAATATGTGTTCTGATCTTGTCAATATTCTTTCCTCGCACCGATTTTAACAGTGCCTGCAATTTGTCTTTGAAAATTTCATCTGACGGGAAGATTATTTCAAGTGCAGGATATATCTCTATCACGTTAATAGAATCCGTTCTACGCTGAGATTCGGTGTCAAAGTATGACACCATGTCAACCTCATCACCCCAAAGTTCAATTCTCACAGGTCTTTTGTCCTGAACAGGGAAAATATCAACAATAGATCCTCTTATTGCAAACTGTGCCTGTCCCTCAACTATGTCGGTTCTGGTGTAACCTGAAGCAACGAGCTTTTCGGAAAGAAGATGCGTATTTATCTCACTACCCGTCTTTATGCTAAAAGAATACTCCGTAAGAGTTTCTTTTGGCACAGTTCCCTGCATACAGGCCTCAACAGATGCAACGCAAACACGGCACTTTCCTGTCATAACAGCAGAAAGTGCCTCGATTCTTTTATGCTCATACTCCCTTGACATTCCCTCAAGATATACAAAATTATAATCCTTTGCAGGCAAGTGACAAGCAATCTCCTGCCCTGCCATCTCGTTCATGTCATTCACAAGTCTTAGTCCTGATGCTTCATCGTCGCATACCAACAGCACAGGCTTATACTCCGAAAGTTCCAGAGCTACATGAGCCTTGTGAATGTTTGATACTCCCGTTACCTCACAAGGCGTCAAGCCTTTTTCAACTGCACCGATAAGCTCCTTATAGAACGGTAGCTCACGGCACATCTGACTGAAAATAGTCATATAATCTCCAATCTTTTAATTAAACTTATTCATTGCCTCGCTTATTTTTCCTGAAACGATAAGTTCTGTTGCCTCGCAGGCTTCAAGACAAACCTTATCTATCTTTCTCTGATCCTCGTCAGAAAATTTGCCCAGCACCCAATCAGCAAGGTTATAATCAGGGTGAGGCTTTTTGCCTACACCAATCTTTATCCGTGGAAAATCTTCACCGTCACAAAGTGCTATAATGCTTTTAAGTCCGTTATGTCCTCCTGCTGAGCCTTTTCTGCGTATTCTCATCTGTGACGGCTCAAGCGAAATATCATCAAACAATACAAGCACGTTTTCAAGTGGTATCTTGTAAAACTTCATGGCAAGTGCAATAGCCTCTCCACTGTTATTCATATAAGTTTCAGGCTTCATGACAAGACATCTCCTGCCACCGATAACTGCCTCTCCGACAAGAGCCTTGAACTTGTGTGTCTTTACCGAAAATCCGTATTTTTTCTCCATTGCCGACACTGCCATAAATCCTGCATTGTGACGAGAGTTTTCATACTGTATCCCAGGATTGCCAAGTCCTACAATAATATATTCTATCTTACCTGCCTGCTCCTTTTCAGCTGACAGCCTGTTGAACACATCCCATATACTCATATTTTTTACCCCTATACATACTTATTCATTCGATTTTCATAAATGCATTATACCATGAGCAACCACATTTTTCAATAGTTTGATTTCTTTTTTTGTTGACAAACCTGATTGATTAGTGTATAATAATATTTGTTGTATCGCCGCTGTGGTGGAATAGGCAGACACAAGGGACTTAAAATCCCTCGGAGTAACATCCGTACCGGTTCAAGTCCGGTTAGCGGCACCAAATAAAGCAAAAAGCACCTAAGGAGTTTTTTGCTTTATTTTTTTGTTGGTTATCACTTGGCTCTAATCAATTTTGCTGACTATGAAATTCGGCTTTAGCCAAATTTATGTGCCGACAAACATGCCTTTCCTTTTTTACTCTCTTTGAGGCGGCACTTCCGGTATAGCTGCACTAAATAAAAAGCCTGACAATACCGATTTACGAAACAGGTATTCATATAATTTTTCATTGGCTATGTATGATAGTAAAACCGATAAGTTATATTACTATAAGCTTGATACTTAAAGAATATAGGTATAAAACAAGAAAATGAGGTTATCATAATAATGCAAAATTATTTACAATATTTTTATCTATAGGAAGTAAGGTTTCAGAAAAAATAACAATAATTATGAAAAGGACTTGCAAAATAAAGATAAATGTTGTATAATATGAGTAGAATTTTTTTAGGAGGTAAATTAATTATGGCAGTTAAAGTCGCAATTAATGGTTTCGGACGTATTGGACGTCTTGCATTCAGACAGATGTTTGGTGCTGAAGGTTATGATGTTGTTGCAATCAACGACTTGACAAAACCTTCAATGCTTGCTGATCTTCTCAAGTACGATACAGCACAGGGTGGTTACTGTGGCAAAATCGGTGAAAACCTTCACACAGTAGAGGCTGACGATGAAGCTGGTACAATCACAGTTGACGGTAAGACTCTTAAGATTTATGCAATGGCAAACGCAGCAGAGCTTCCTTGGGGCGAAATCGGTGTAGACGTAGTTCTCGAGTGTACAGGTTTCTACTGCTCAAAGGCAAAGTCACAGGCTCACATTGATGCAGGTGCTAAGAAGGTAGTTATCTCAGCTCCAGCTGGTAACGATCTTCCAACAGTTGTATTCTCAGTAAACGAAAATACACTTACAGCAGACGACACAATCATCTCAGCTGCTTCATGTACAACAAACTGCTTGGCTCCAATGGCTAAGGCTCTTAATGACTATGCTCCAATCCAGAGCGGTATCATGTCAACAATTCACGCTTATACAGGTGACCAGATGATTCTTGACGGTCCTCACAGAAAGGGCGACATGAGAAGAGCAAGAGCTGGTGCAGCTAACATCGTACCTAACTCAACAGGTGCTGCAAAGGCAATCGGTCTTGTAATTCCAGAACTCAACGGTAAGCTCATCGGTTCAGCACAGAGAGTTCCTGTTCCAACAGGTTCAACAACAATCCTTACAGCAGTAGTTAAGGGTGCTGACATAACAGTTGACGGCATCAACGCTGCAATGAAGGCTGCTGCTTCAGAGTCATTCGGTTACAACACAGATCCAATCGTATCTTCAGACGTTATCGGTATGAAGTATGGTTCACTCTTCGATGCAACACAGACAATGGTTGCTAAGATTGCTGATGATCTCTATGAAGTACAGGTTGTTTCATGGTATGACAACGAAAACTCATACACAAGCCAGATGGTTAGAACAATCAAGTACTTTGCAGAACTTGCTTAATCATTGACTTTATAAAAGTTAAAAAGAGCTGTCTTTAGAGTCGTACTCTAAATGACGGTCGCTATGTATGATGCGGTGTAGCCCGTGAGGGCTGCACCGTTTTCTTTTGCTTCATATTACGAATGTTTATCTCTCTGCCAAGTGTATTTTGCTTTGCATTGGCGTTGGGGACACACTTGCGTATGCGTTCCTTGATCTGTGAACATCTGAGTCAGAAACAGAAATAGTCGGCACAGCAATGGAAAAACAAAGCCAAACGCCACGAACAGGAACGATAATATTTTCGTGAGTGCATTTTGAGCGATGCACTCACGTTTTTTTACTTTATCCACTGCCACTTTTGGGGCGTATTCAATGCTATCCAATCGGAAATTGCATCTTTTTTTATGAAGACTATTGATTTTTTTAGAAAAAACGAGTATACTGTAATTATCGTTATAGAATGGTTGTTACAGAATAAGCGTTACAGATAGGAGGGGCATTATGCCACCGAAAGCGAAGTTTACAAAGGAACAAATCACAAAAGCTGCACTTGGCGTTGTTTCTGAAAAGGGGGCGCAGGCATTGACGGCTAAGGAACTGGGTGTAGCTCTGGGCACATCTACCACCCCGATTTTTACACTGTTCAATTCTATGCAGGAAGTTCAGGATGAAGTGATGCTCGCCGCTATGGAGCGATTTGAGGAATACGCACACAAAGTGGCACATATAAAGCCTGTTTTTAAGCAGGTGGGTATGCAGATGATTCTGTTTGCCAAGGAAGAACCAAAGCTGTACCAACTCATTTTTATGTCTTCCATCGGCGAAGCACAGTCCTTTGATGATATTTACGCTCACTTGGGCTCGCTTGCAGATGAATGCCTGGATATACTTCAAAAAGACTATGATTTGAGCAAAGAAAATGCCAAAACGCTGTTCGAGCATGTTTGGATTCACACCTTCGGCATCGGTGCTCTGTGCGCCACCGGTATGTGCGATTTCTCTAATGAACAGATTGCCCAAATGCTGACACAAGACTTTACCGCCATGATGATGCTGATGAAATCCGGTAAATCCAATCAGGCTATAAAAAAGCAAGACCGGATTCCCCCATTGAGGTGATGAAAAAATACAATATTGAGAGGTTTTATATGAGCAAACAGATTCGACAATATCTCGGACTGCTTTCGGCAGTGTTGGTTTATTATTTGGTACACGAAGGCGCGCATCTGATTTACGCACTGTCTATTGGCATGTTCCGCCAAATCAACTTTATGGGTGTGGGGATTCAGATTGATGTCTATGCGGACCAAATGAGCAATCTACAAATGGGCGTTTTTTGTCTGGTTGGTGCTGTCACGACAACCATTTCAGCCTATGTGTTGACTTTGGTTGCACCAAAAATCTGTAAAATCCATTCCAAGGTTTTCAAAGCCTGTTTGTACTATATCACACTGATTATGCTGATGTTGGACCCGCTGTACCTAAGTGTCCTGTGCGGCTTTTTCGGCGGTGGAGATATGAACGGAATTGCCCTGCTTCTTCCGGAAGTATTTGCAAGAATCCTTTTTGGCGTGATATTGGTGATCAACGGCCTGCTGTTCTGGAAAGTGATTCTTCCAAAATACAAGATGGCCTTTTCGGAAATACAATAATTTACGGAGGATATTTATATGGTACATTTAGTATATTGTGATAACACAGGTAAAAAAGGCGAAAAGGTATTAGATAAAATTTTAAATGGAACAAAAACAATGGTAGTGCGTGGTGCTGCCGGAAGAAAAATTCCTCATAGCAGAGCTTTCCAGGGAGAAACCCTTTATTTTATGGAAAAAGGAAGCGCTTTAATATCGGCCACTGCCACGGTAAAAAGTGTTCAAAATTATGTGAAGCTTTCCAATGATGAAATTATTAAGGTTCTTTCAGATAACCAAAGCAAACTTAATCTGTCGGAGAAGCAAAAAGAGCGTTGGCACAAAAAATGCTTGTGCCTAATTGAATTTGAAAATGTCACCGAGATTACTCCTCTCCAATTTGAGCATCAGGAAAATATGGACGATTGGCTCATTTTAGAAAAAATCGAAGATGTAGTTAAAGGTACAAGCATACCCTACAATTACGAAAACTCAAAATTTAAAAAATGATTTGTAATGCTTTAAGAGAGAAAGCCAATTTTGCTTTTTTCTTTATAAATGACGTAGAACAGGCAAAAGAATGGCTTGTATCAGAATAGAAGGTAATATATGATAGTAAAATTAAGGAAATGGGAGCTTGCCGACGCAGAGGATTTAGCAAAAGCTCTTTCAAATAAAAAGGTACAGGATCGCTTGCGTGACGGACTGCCATACCCATATACCAAGCAGGATGGGAGAGAATACATATCTGCCATGCTTGCGGCTGATGCCAATGATACCTTTGCTTTTGCCGTTACTGTTGACGAAAAAGTGATTGGAAGCATCGGTGCATTCCGTCAGGCAAACATTCATAATAGGACTGCCGAACTCGGATACTACATAGCAGAAGAATATTGGGGTAAAGGTATTACTACAGAAGCAGTTAAGCAACTTTGCGATTATGTGTTCACGAATACGGATATTATCCGGATTTTCGCAGAGCCTTTTGCTGATAATATCGGCTCTTGCCGTGTGCTTGAAAAAGTGGGATTTAAATATGAAGGAACCCTGCGAAGCAATGCCTTCAAAAACGGAGTAGTTTTGGATATGAAGATGTATTCCTGTTTAAGGGAAGAAAGATAGGAGCTGTGGTTAGTTGAAGAATAAAATACTAAATCCAATCAGTATGTTTTTAATTGGATTACTGCTGGGTGTCGTAAGCCGACTGCTCGATATCTACACTGAAAATTTAGGAAACATATTTTCACAAATGGCAATTTGGATACTGTTCGGAGTTTTGATTTCCATATACAGCAGTTCAAAAAAACGAGCTATGCTTAACATTTTGCCCTTTTGTATAGGTATGCTCATAACTTATTATTTTGTGGCGTTTGTTACTAAAGGTGTTTATTCTACTGTGTTTATTATAGGCTGGACTGTATTTGCTTTCCTTTCTCCGCTAATGGCATATTTTACCTGGATGACCAAAGAAAAAGGGGTATTCCCTAAGATAATCAGCGTCGGTATTATAGTTGTATCTTTATTATCAAGCGTAGTTTTATTTGACAGGATAAGATTTTACGACATTATCATAAACGGTATAATGGCATATTTCTTGTTTGTGAAAAAGATAGAAAGATAGCAAAGTTTATATTTTGGAGGAGGAACATTATGGCATTTGATTTTAAGAAGGAATATAAAGAATTTTACAGCCCGAAAAACAAACCGGAATTTGCCGTTTGTATACAAAAATAGCGGGTGGCTTAACACTCCATTGACTTTTAATACCGGTTGTCATAGAATGTTAGGCGGAGGTGGTCCTATATGACCGATAAAAAAACATTTGGCTCATTCATAAAATCCAAACGAATTGAAAAAAATTATTCCCAAAAGACGATGGCAGAATTGTTGTTTGTAACCGAAGGGGCAGTAAGTAAATGGGAACGTGGAGTATCATATCCCGACATCACTTTAATTGCCGATATTTGCCGTGTTCTCGATATAAGCGAACACGAATTTATTACTGCGACAACCGACACGTCAACAAGAAAACTACAACACGAGGCACGACAGTTTCGTGTAATAAGCGGTGTATGGTTTTGGGTATCCACAATATCCTATGCCGTTGCATTAATTATCTGCTTTATTTGTAACCTTGCAGTAAATCATACTCTTTCTTGGTTTTTTATAGTGTTAGCGTCTTTGCTTTGTGCATACTCTTTTGTACCTACCTTTACATCCTTTTTTAAGTCGAAAAAATTGCTTGTATTTACCGTCACAAGCCTGCTTTCGATTTGTTTGCTGTTGTTTACCTGTGCAGTATATACCAATACTGTTTTTTGGGTTCCAACGGCTTGTATCGGTACTTTGATAGGATATGTATTATGTTTTTTACCTGTTCTGTTATCAAAAAGCAAAGCAACACGCTTTAAATTTCTAATTTCGTTTGTATTGGCATTTGCTTTAACTGTAATACTCCTTTTGGCTGTAAATATTTGGAAGCAGTTTATGATTACATCTGCAATAAAAATGGCCTGCTATGGATTTATTCCCGCTATTATTTGTTTAGCTATATGCATTTTTCATTTTGACGCATTTTTGAAAGCAGGAATTTGCACTTTGGTTGTCACATTGCCACTCTATTTTTCAGGTTATGTTGTTGACAGTTTGTTTAATTTGGATGGGAATAACTATCAAATAAATTTTCATAATTGGAGTGAGTGTGTAAACGGTAATGTTATGCTTATCATTTTACTGTCACTCCTGCTTTTGACTGCCGTTTTCACAGGAATAGGGCTTTTCAGAATAATCAAAAGAAGATAAAATTCAGTTTGCTGGTGATCGAGTGGATATTTTACTTGCAAAAAATCAAGATATTGACGGTTGGATGAATCTTGTATGCAAGGTCAAGGATAGCTTTCCCGGACTTGAAACTGAAGATGCCCTGAATGAACACAGGAGTACGGTTCAGGAGTTTGTTTTAATACGATGTAGAACGAATTAAGAAGAAAATGTATTACATCTCTATAATAGAATATGGAAAAGGGAGATGTAATAATGTATATTAAAACATAGGCGATTATAAAAGTCGAGCATAAAATTTCCAAAAAAGAAAAAAGATTATTCTTCCGAACAGAAATACAAAAGCATTTTGAGGAGTAGAAGATGTAGAAAATGATATGAGTGTCCGCGTTGAAAGCACTATTTGTTCCGACAATGAGCGAATATGTGGAAGGATACGATGCCTTCGTGGCAGCTCTTTTTGTATATCATCTTGACAAAAGAAGAATATGAGTGTAAACTTGAAGTAAGACCAAATATTAAAGGAAGATTTTTTTATGGACGATGTCGGGCAAAACAAGAAAAATGTAATTGCAAAAATATTTTCAAAGCTTAAGCTTATAAGAAAGAACCATGAGAAGGATTCTGTCACCGAGGAAGAGATACTTCGAATGGTAGATGCCGTAAACGAAACAGGCGGCATAGAGGAATCACAGGCTGAAATGATAAGCAATATATTCGAGTTCGATGACCTCGAAATCAGTGACCTCATGACCCACCGTACTGAGGTATTTGCCATTGAAATAAACACTCCCATACAGCAGGCTGTCGAAAGCATAATCAGAGAGGGCTTTTCAAGAATACCCGTATATGAGGACAATATCGACAATATATGTGGAGTGGTTTTTGCAAAAGACCTGCTTAAACTCATCTATTCCGATAACTGTAACAGTGCAATGATCAAGGATTTTGTTAGAGAGATAAAATATGTTCCTGAAAGTAACAGCTGTCGTGAACTGTTGGAATATTTTTCATCACAGAAAAATCATATTGCCGTTGTCGTGGACGAGTATGGTGGCACTGCAGGTATAGTTACACTTGAGGATCTGCTTGAATCTATTGTCGGCAACATTCAGGACGAGTATGATAATGAGGTCGAGGAAATTCAGGAGATAACTCCGAACACCTTTGACATTCTCGGCAATGCCGATACAACTGAAGTCATGCATACACTGGGTAAAAAGCTTGATGATGAGGAGGATTATGATACCATCGCAGGCTTTGTTACAGATCTGCTCGGATATATCCCGAAGGAAAATCAGAATCCGTCTGTCAGTTGGGAAAATATCGAGTTTCGTATTATAAAATGCAAGGATAATCGAATCGAAAAGCTCCGGGCTGTCATAAAGAATGATAAAACCTTAAAGGAACGCAGTTAGTAAAGTAGTCAATACTTTGTAGACACAAAAAAGAATCAAGCTGCCAGATCA
>JAUNJM010000013.1 GCA_030533265.1 Ruminococcus sp.
CCTTAAACCCGTTGTAGACTGCCTTGATAAAAACTGGAGAGCAAGAATCCACTTCCCTGCCGACAATCAGACATACTGGGACAAGTGGTTTGAATCCTATACGCACTATATAATTCACTATGCTAAGATCGCTGAGCGCACAGGCTGTGAAATGCTCTGCACAGGTTGCGAAATGGAAGGCATGGATTCACAGTCTGAAAGATGTAAAAAAATGATTTCTGCCGTCCGCAAAAAGTATCACGGCATAATTATGCACAATATCAATCACGGTGACGAGATGAGATTCCCATGGCTTACCGAGGTTGATGTTATCGGTATTTCTGCTTACTACAGTGTTTCGACTCCCGAGGACAAAAGCCTTGAACAAATGAAAAAAGCCTGGCTTTCAAAGATAGAGATACTTGAAAAAGCTCATAAGCTTTACAATAAACCAATAATGTTTGCAGAAATCGGTGTCCGTAATGAGAGTGGCTGCACCATGTATCCATATAACTTCAAGTATAACACAGACCTCCCTCTTGACGAGGATGAGCAGGCTGATTTCTATGAGTCTGCAATGTGGGCAACATGGGACAAGCCTTGGTTTGCAGGCTATTTCTGGTGGGATTGGAAGGCTATCATTCCTCCTGAAGAAAAGGCTCACGATAACCGTGACTTTACCGTATATGGCAAAAAAGCAGAAGCAGTACTAAAAAAATGGTACACAAAATAATTCATAATGCACAATTAACACAAAAGCCTGAGAACAAATAATGTTCTCAGGCTTATTTAGTATATACTTTAATTATCAGATTCCACACTCATCATAATCTTTCCATTTTTCGTAATGAGCCTTATCTTCCAAAAATCTATATACAAGCAATGCCGTTGAAGCAATCACAAGAAACAAAGCTCCCATTATTGCCCAAAAAGACTTCTTCTCTGAATAATTTGACATAAGAAAACATCCTTTCTTTTTATACTCCCATTACGGCAGTAATTAATAATTCATAAGTTAATTATACTATGAAACTTTATCATTGTCAAATATATTTTTCTGAATAAAAATGAAGAAATTCTTCTAAACAAAGACCACTTTCCTTTATAAACATAGCTGCCTCTGTTCCAACGTATCTGTAATGCCACGGTTCGTATGAAACACCTGTAATATGCTCTTTAAGACGGGGGTACCTGAGAATAAATCCAAAACGCTGTGCATTTTTGCAAAGCCACCTTGCCTGCTCTGAGCGAAAGAAATCATCTTCAACATCGTCACTCTCAGGTCTGCCAAAGTCTATTGCAAGACCTGCATTATGCTCACTGTGTCCCGGCGCAGCAAGAGTTTTCTGCACCTCTTTTTCTGCCTGACTGTGCGAATAGCCTTCCAAAATTTTATCTGCAACGCTCTGTTCCCAAAGCATCTTCTGATACTCTCTTGTCCGGTACGCAGAAATTATCTTCAGCTTCACACCATCATTCTGAGCATCAGCAAGCATCATCTCACATTGTCTGCAAGCCTGGGCTTCGAGATATTTACCCTGTATTTCCGATAACTGCACCCCCTGCTCATACAGCTTCGGCACAGCATTGAATCTGTCTACAAGCATAAGATAATCCATAAATGTGACCTCCGTGCAATATGTTTTCTTTCTATTATATGTTTTAAAGCTTAAAATGTCATAACTTCTACGTGAAATGAATACATATTTACAAGTAATATAACGAAAGGACAGGTTGTTTTATGGAACTTAGAAAAATCTGTATCAGAGCTTTAACGGTTATATTATCAGTCATTCTCGTACCTGTCGGAGTCTGGAGCTGGGGAAAGGCATCACCTAAGCTTATGAAGGCTGCTTCTGCGTCGGCCGGAATAACCATGGGAGACTATAATACCTTCATTTTCAACGGCAACAACGAAACGATAAGAGCCAATACACGAAAATATAATACTCCTGAATTTGAACAGCTTGCACTCAGCCGTCAAAGTGCATGGGACATAGACATGGCTCCTCAGGAGCTTGAAACCCCAAACAACAAGATATATCATCCCTCTCCAAGCAAGGAGATACTTGATGCTATTCCCTATCCCACAAATCTGACAGGCAATGATGGCCCGATAGAAGACTACTTTTACGATACATACACAGGTGAACAGTATATAACCCTTGACAACGGCGGACAGGTAAGAAATTGTACCGAGCTTTCAAACGATTTGCTCTATAGTGAAAGCCTCAAGGACTTTGACTTTGAGCTTGATCCTGACAGCAAAGAACCTCAGATACTTATTTATCACACTCACGCTACTGAAAGTTTTGAGCTGACTAAAAAGGATCATTACGACAGCTCTTTTTCCTGCAAAACTACCGACCCTGAAAAGAGTATAATCGCTGTTGGGAACAAGATATGCGAACAGCTTGACAAAGCAGGCATACCTTATGTTCACGATACTCTCGTACATGATTATCCCAGCTATGACGGATCTTATCAGTCAAGCCGTGAAACTGTTCAGGAGATATTGAAAAAATATCCGTCGATAAAAATTGCATTGGACATTCACCGTGACGGCATTGAACGTGAGGACGGTACACGTCTTGCTCCTGTTGTTAAGATAAACGGTAAAAAAGCTGCACAGATAATGATAATCTCAGGCTGTGATGACGGTACTATGGATATGCCCAATTATCTGAAAAACTTCCACTTCGCATCACATCTGCAATCAGCACTTGAAAGCAGTTATAACGGTCTTACTCGTCCAATACTGTTTGATTACAGATTCTATAATCAGGATCTAACAACCGGCTCTCTGCTTATCGAGGTCGGCAGTCACGGCAATACACTTGATGAGGCTGTTTACAGTGGTGAACTTATTGGAAAACAGCTTGCAAATATCATAAAAAACAACTGATCGGCATTTTTGATGACTTATCAGCATATATTTAAATACACCAAATGTATTGGAAGGAATGATCTTGAATGATTCAAACCGAGAAAGAACGCTCTGTCATTCTGGGAGAGTATATGCTCAGCCATAAAACTACCGTCAGAGCAACAGCCAAAGAGTTCGGTATAAGCAAATCCACGGTACATAAAGACCTCACCGACAGACTGCCAAAGGCTTCACCGATACTCTTTAAGCAGGTGAAACAACTGCTTGAACAAAACAAAAGAGAACGTCATATCCGTGGAGGACTTGCCACAAAGCATAAATACGAGGAACAACATAAACTATATATGAAATGATGTGCATAACGACTGTTTTATTCTGATATAAAACGGTCGTTTGCTTTTTGTAAAATATCTCACAATAAATCAAAATAATCACAAATATATTATTGATTAATTTGAAAATTGATGGTATAATTTAATACATATATGACCATTATTTTATTGAAAAATATACAAAGGAAGTTGAATGTATGAATAATTATAGCTTTGATGATGTCGCAAGAGAAAAACATATGCAGGAAATCAGACAACGTCGTGCTGAACAGAAAAAACGTGAGCATCGACAGACTGTTGCCTTTCTGTTCATTTTTATACTTGTTATAACCGGTGCTGTGGCTTATTTTTTAAGCTCGGGAAATGACAACACA
The DNA here is from genome assembly GCA_030533265.1 of Ruminococcus sp. Taxonomy (GTDB): domain Bacteria; phylum Bacillota; class Clostridia; order Oscillospirales; family Ruminococcaceae; genus FB2012. Next base: position 3,573 of record JAUNJM010000013.1, read on the forward strand.
GAAAAACAGAATATCCAGCAAAGTTCATCTGAAGAACAGGCTGATACTAAGCCAAAAATACCTTCCCGTAAGGTGGAAGTTAAAAACGGTATAACTTATGTCGATGACATTTTGATCGTAAACAAGTCATACAGCCTTCCATCAACATATGCTCCTGGTTTGGACCCTGACGCTGAAAAGGCCTTTAATCAAATGGCAAAGGCTGCAAAAAAAGACGGAATAGAGCTTTTTATCTTTTCAGCCTACCGAAGCTATGATGAACAGAAACAGATATATGATAACTATGTCGTGAGCAGAGGTGAAACTGATACCGATAGGGTGTCTGCACGTCCGGGCTTCTCAGAACATCAGACAGGCCTTGCTATTGATGTCAACACCACTGATTTCGGCTTTGAAAATACAAAAGAAGGGAAATGGCTTGCAAAACACTGCGTTGAATATGGTTTTATAATCCGTTACCCTGAGGGTAAAAGCGAGTTTACAGACTTTGATTATGAACCATGGCATATAAGATACCTCGGAGTTGAAACTGCAAAAAAAGTTGACGAATCGGGTCTTTGCCTTGAAGAATATCTTGGAGTCACTTCTCAATATGATAAATAAGAAGCACTGAAATTTTTATGAACTTTTTTGTATTTTCTTGCAATAACTAAATTAATATTGTATAATTATTTTGTGATTAATTTTTATTGAAAGCAGGAGTTAATATGGGTGGATTTTTTGGTGCAGTCACGAAAACCGACTGTGTATACGATATTTTTTATGGCACAGACTATCACTCTCATTTAGGAACAAGACGTGCAGGAATGGTAATGCATGGCGAAAAGGGTTTTGACAGAGCTATTCACAATATTGAAAACTCTCCGTTCAGAACAAAATTCGCTGATGATGTAAACTCAATGAGCGGTAATATGGGAATCGGCTGTATTTCAGATTATGAGCCTCAGCCTCTTATGGTAAGATCTCATCTTGGTACTTATGCTATCACAACTGTCGGAAAAATCAATAACATAGATGAACTTTTAACCCTTGTTTACGAAAATGGTCATACTCATTTTCTTGAAATGAGTGGCGGTGAAGTAAATGCTACCGAACTTGTCGCTGCGGTTATAAATCAAAAGAACAGTATTGTTGAAGGTATTAAATTCGCTCAGGAAAAGATAAAAGGGTCTATGACTCTTATGATCATGACAACTGACGGCATCTATGCTGCAAGGGACAAGCTGGGAAGAACTCCTGTCGCTCTCGGTAAAAAAGATGATGGTTACTGCATTTCATTTGAATCTTTTGCATACCTGAATTTAGGGTATTCACACTATAGAGAACTCGGACCTGCTGAAATAGTTTTTGTTACTGCTGATGAGGTCAAAACCGTTTCAGAGCCGAGCAAAAAAATGAAAATATGCTCATTTCTCTGGGTTTATTACGGCTATCCATGCTCATCATACGAAGGTGTTAGCGTTGAAAAAATGAGATACAACTGTGGTTCAATGCTGGCACAGCGTGACAACGTACATCCTGACATGGTTGCAGGAGTGCCTGATTCAGGTATTGCTCATGCTATCGGATACTCAAACTATTCAAAGATCCCATTTGCAAGACCTTTCATTAAATACACTCCGACATGGCCACGTTCATTTATGCCGCCAAACCAGTCGCAGAGAAACCGTATTGCTAAAATGAAGCTTATCCCTATTGACTCTCTCATAAAGGACAAGAGCCTGTTGCTTATTGACGACTCTATCGTTCGTGGTACTCAGCTCAGAGAAACAACCGAATTTCTTTATCAGAGCGGTGCTAAAGAGGTCCATATCAGACCTGCTTGTCCGCCACTGCTGTTTGGCTGTAAATATCTGAACTTCTCACGTTCCACATCTGAAATGGATCTTATCGCCAGACGTGTTATTGCAAGACGTGAGGGCGATAACGTAAGCGAAGAAGTGCTTCATGACTACGCTGATCCAAACAGTAAGAACTATGCTGAAATGCTGGAAGAAATCCGTAAGGAGCTTAACTTTACTTCTCTCAGATTCCACAGACTTGACGATATGGTAAAGTCTATAGGTATTGACCCTGAAAATCTCTGTACTTATTGCTGGAGCGGAAAAGAATAATTTATTATACAATAACAAAACGCTTTCGGAAATCCGAAAGCGTTTTTTCTATTTATTATTGATCTTTTTAAGAACAACTGCTGAAATCGGTGGCAAACAATATCTTCCACTTATCGGGAACTTATTCATTTTACCCTTGTCATTAAGCCTTATATAAAAGCGTCCGTCAGGGAGGTTGATATACCTTTCCTCGTTATAAGGATTGAATGCTATAAACAGACAAGTATTCTCGTCTGACAGTGTATACGAAATAAAATTGTTGTCGCCTGTGTCCATAAATTTCAAACAGCGTTCAACATCTTCTTTTTTGGAAAGCCTGAGCAAAGGATAGTTTTTTCTAACCCTTATAAGAGCCTTGTAATACTCAAAAACATCAATGTTTTCAGCCTTCTCATTCCACTTCACAGCATTAGTGAAATCCGGTGCATTGTAGCTGTCGTGACTGAAAATATTGGTATCATTCGGAGTTTCACCCTCTTTGAGTATCCTCGGTTTTGATCGCAGGAAATCCTGACCAAGCTGTATGAATGGCACGCCCTGCGACAGCATGAGTATAGCTGCTGCAAGCTTGTCCATTTTAACCCTGTCTTCACGTGAACTGTTTTTTGCCGAAATCGCAAGCTTATCCCAGAGTGTATTATTGTCATGAGCCTCACAGTAGTTTATTGTCTGTGTTGGCTCAACAGCCCAACAAGCATTGTTAGCATTTTTAAGTTGCCAGTGCGGTACAGAACCGACAATGCCTCTTTTAAGCACGTCTGCAACATTCCTGTTTCCACTTATATATCCCGTGTCGTGAACGTTGAACGTTCCACCCTTTATCGCATCACGCAGATTATCGTTGAACAGTCCGACACTTCCGAAACTATATGAATTGAACTTGTACGCAAGCTTGTCGTATGGCAGAGGCGATTCTCCACCTGTCCAGCCCTCACCATACATCAACAATGTTGGGTCGAACTGGTTCAGCTCGTCACGGATCATGTTGACCGTTTCAATATCATGAAGTCCCATAAGATCAAATCTGAAACCGTCAAGTTTATACTCGGTTGCAAGAAATTTGAGCGAATTTATCATAAATCTTCGCATCATAAGATGTTCAGAGGCTGTTTCATTACCACAACCCGAACCATTTGAAAACTTGCCATCCTCTTTAAGACGGTGATAATAGTATGGGAACGACTTATGAAAAGCAGATTCTTCAGTGAAATATGTATGATTATAAACCACGTCCATAATAACACCGATACCATTCTTATGCAGTGCCATTATGAGCTGTTTGAACTCGTTGATACGGCGTTTTGGCTCGGTTGCATCGGTGGAATATGAACCTTCAAGACAGTTATAGTTTTTTGGATCGTAACCCCAGTTATACTGTACCTTGTGAGGTTTGCTTTCATCAACGGTAGCATAGTCAAAAACAGGAAGCAGGTGAACATGAGTCACTCCCAGATCCTTGATGTGATCAAGGCAGGTAGTAACATTTTCATATTTTGTACCTGTTTCAGTGAACGCAAGGAACTTGCCCTTGTTCCAGTATGGTATGCCACTTGACTTATCTGCCGAAAAGTCACGCACATGACACTCGTAAATAACAGCATCGCACGGTGATAAACAAACCGGTCTTGCAACTTTTTCCCAACCGTAAGGATTTGTCTTTGACATATCAAGGACTGCTCCCCTGTTACCATTGACTCCACAGGCTTTTGCATAAATATCTATCGTTTCATATTTGATTTTGTGATCAAACTCGTATGTGAATGTATAAAAATCACCGTCAATATCCCTGAGTATCTCCACATACCATACACCGTGCATATGCCTTTCAAGAGGCAGTGTTTCAATGAGATTATCTCCCTCACCATCAGTATAAAGATTGAGATACACAGCCGTTGCCAACGGTGACCACGTTCTGAACTGTGTTTTCCCGTCCTTAAAAACAACGCCCAAATCGTTTCCGTCATAGGCGTTGTTCTTATCAAACTCTTCATAATTTGTTATTTTATACATTAAATTGAACCCCTTGGTCAAGTATTAAATCAAACTCTCCCCCAGAACGTCACCCTGTTTTACAACAGTTTCAAAGCCCTGACGAGTGTTCTCAAAAAACTCTTCGCAAACGCTTACCTTGTCCTTCTCAAGCAGTAAAACTATCGTTGAACCACCAAATTCAAAGAATCCTTTTTCCTCTCCCTTAGAAACCTTGCACTTGCTTATCACATCATTCGTTATCTTTCCGACCAGTAGTGCTCCGACCTCCATTTGTATAATATCGCCAAACTTCTCTGAGCGTATCATACAATATTCACGAGAGTTTTCAAGATAAACAGGCAGATATTCTGACACTATCGGATTCACTGTGTGCAAAATCCCTTTTATCGTTCTGTTACGGCTTTTGACACCATCACACGGATAGCAATATCTATGATAATCATCAACAGAAAGCCTGATTATCAGAGCAGTACCGCCATTGTATCTGTCAGCAAGTTTCTTATCTCTCAAAAGTGAACAAACAGTATAAACAGAATTTTTAATAGCAAATTCACTTGAACCAGTTATCTCGTAAGCCGACACCTTTCCGTCAGACGGTGAACAAAGCAGATTCTTATCCTTGCTGAAAAATCTCTTTCCATTTTTGATTTTTCTTGTAAAAAAATCGTTAAAAGATGTAAATTTCCTGTCTTCATAGTCAGAAAGGTCAATGTTGTTCTTTTTGCAAAAGCTGTCTATTGCCATTGCCGAAATCTTGCTGTTAAGCAGAACTCTTGATGCTTTTGAAAAAACAGGATTACCAAGAAATTTCATTATCGATCTGCCGAAAGCTGAACCATAGACATCGGCAAGAAATTTATCCTGACCCGTAGTCTTGTCATATTCATTTCCCTGTCTATCACGATATTTCATAGTTCTCTCCTATATTATATGACGCATTTTCAAATATCCAAGCACTATTATTATACCCATTGTAAACAGTATAAGTATGCCTCTTCCCGAAAGCTTTTTGACATTTATCCTGAGTACAAACAAAATGGATATAAGTATCATAAATCCCTGAAATATATATGGGAAAATCTCTCTCGGAATATTTGCTCTGCCCAGGAAAAGCAATGGCATAATAATAGCCACTGTAGTAACAGGCATGCCCTGATAGTTTTTTCTGGGCTCTGCTGTAGTACGCTGACGTTCTTCCTCCATTACGTTGAAATATCCCAGTCTGATAACAGCACCAAGAACTATCATAATTGATGAAACTATTCCAAGACCGTAGTTAAAACCATAACTATAACCAATAACAGCAGGAAAAACTCCAAAGCATACCAAATCACAAAGCGAATCAATCTGTATGCCGAACACCTTTTCATGTTCTGTCCTGTTTTTCATAGAACGAGCAATCTTGCCGTCAAAAAGGTCACAAACTCCCGACAAAAGTAAGCACAAAAATGGCAAAGCCTGTCTGCCGTCCATGACCTGTGTTATGCCGAAAACAGCCGAAGCAAGTCCTATATAAGTTAATATTACCGAATAATTATAAAAGCCTATCATTATTATCACGTTCCTTTAAAAACTATTTCTCCGAATTATTCTGATAAGTTCTTTTAGTAGCGATCAGATGTGCAATAATCGTCACAAGTCCGCCGACTATAAGCAGAAAGTAGAAGCTCATTCCACGACTGAGGATAAGTGCCGGAGCTACAAGCTGTGCACCGAAAATCGGTTTGAACATACTCATAAAGCAACCCTCAGTTACTCCTGCCGATCCAGGAAGTGGAAGCATTTCCACAGCAATACCAATAATGGCCTGAACTGCAACAATATCGATGAATAATGTATCACCGAGTCCATATGACTTGTACACCACAAATGTCACTGAAAACAAAAACAACCTCTGAATTATTGTTATACCAAGAATTTTTAAAACAGTATGCAGGTTTTCCTTAAAATATGTCGCACTAAGAATATAGTTTTCGCAGATTCTGTTAATCTTGTTTATATATTTTTTCTCATTACGAATAATCTTAATTTTAGCAAACCATTTTATAGCCTTTATTCCGATGCCTTTTACCCAAAGTGGTTTAATAACCATTGCACCTAAAAGTATAATATACGCAATATTCAGAACAAATCCTACAATGACAAGCCACATAAGTCCACCGATATATTCGCACATAGCAGAAAATCTGAATATAAAAAGGACCAAACCTGTCAATACAAGTGCAAGCTTATATGTAAATGCGATTATTACCATTATTAAAGATGAATAACCGATTTTTATGCCATCTTTTTTCATATAATATATCTGTGCAGGCTGTCCCCCTGAAGAAGATGGTGTAATGTAGCTGTAAAAAAATCCGATAAAAGAATATTTAATACACTTGAGGATCGACACAGGAGCTTTAAGCTTTCCAAGCATATATCTGATTATCACCGATTCACCGCATACAAACAGTAACACCAGCAACAAACCCAACATAAGCCAGCCTAATCCCGCACTGCAAAAGTCGTTTATTATAGTTCCGAAATCTTTTTTACCAATAATCAGCTTTACAGTTATTACAGGAATAAAGATTATTACAAGAATATTAAATATATAACTTAGCTTTTTCTTCACATTAATTCTCCTAACAATTTGTACTTCTACAAATCGTTTTAATTAAACATATACAATGCAACAAAGCCGACAACTGCCTGAACTATAGTAAATCTTATAACTACCTGTGTATCAGACCAGCCTTTATTCTTTCTCATGTGGTCGTGAATAGGTGTTCTGACATTTTCCATAAAGTCTTTCTTTTTGAGAACTCTTCTTACTGTAAGCTTTACAAGTCCTAAACCACCGTCAACGATAAGCACTATTGCCAATGGAATAAACATCAGCGGACGGTTGCTATGCATTGCAAGTATTGCTATGAACACTCCGATAGCTCTTGAACCTGCATCACCCATGAGAAGCTTACTTGGTGAACAGTTAAACCACAGATATGCAATAAGAGTCAGAACCATCACGACGCTGAACATCTTCATACCACCAAGAAGATAGAACATAACAATAGTAACTATCGACACTGATGCACAAAGCCCATCCACACCGTCAGAGCAGTTTGTAACATTGATACTTACCCATACAAGAGCCATTGCCAACAGAATATACACAACCTTTGGAATGTCTATAACATTTCCAAAAAATTTAATGTCCGTGCTGTTGTGCCAAACAAAGTTAAATGCAATACCAAAAGATATTACAACATCAAGCAGACCTTTTTTCAACTCACCCCAAGGCTTTTCAGCAGCATCATCAAGATAACCTGTCATCATAGCTGCATATATGAGTGCAAGATTTATAATTTGTTCATGGTTGAGTGGAATAAACAATACCGAGCTCAGTACAAACGCTGTTATGAAAACAATACCTGCACCTCGTGGCTTACCCTCTGACAAAGCACCATTAACAGCAAACTCTCTGCCCTGATCCTTAGGGAGCAATCTCATACAGAATTTAAGCCCCAGAAAAGAAAATAAAAATGATGCAAACAAAACTGAGTATATTTTTATTGGAAGCAAACTATATAACATTTATGTAATCCCACCTATATTTTAATTTAACAGCACTCAAATACGCTTATTTTATAATTATACAACATTTTTAAATAAAATGCAAATATATTAGCAAGCAATTATATACAAATTTCTTAATTTTGTCTTAATTATGCCTTTTAAGCAAAATGGGAACAGCTTTTTACAGTTGTTCCCAAAAAACTTTTAATCACTTGTTTTCATATCGGCGTTTCTGTTTTTGATAAGTCGCTTTGTTTTCATATCATGAATTTTCATATAAACCTTTTCAGCAAAGTCAACCATTTTTTTTCTTACAGGCATAAACGTATAGAAAAATTCACCTGCATAAGTCACAACTTCACCATTGAAGCCTTTTTTGAACTTATAAACACCATAGTTAGGATGAGTTTCGTCTTTATAGAACGGTATACCCTGGAAATCATAAATAAAGTTATTACCCTCTAAAGCCCAGTTTATCATTGTCCACTGCATAAGATAGTTCGGATAGGTGTTTCTGTGCTGGTTTGATGACGCACCATAAACATAGCAAGTCTTTCCTGCATACTGTGTTGTAACAGCACCCGACACAGGAATTTTCTTATCAGAGCCTTCTTCAGTAAGATAGCACATAAACAGTCTGCAATGCTCCTCACCCAGTCCCTCGATCATTTTTACAAAATACTCTTTTGAACGGATAGAAAATCCATCTCTGATACCTGTTGCCTGCATCATAGGATAGAAGTCATCAAGAGCCTCTGTTCCGCAAGCAACGCACACAACACCTTTTCTGCTTGCTTTTCTTATTCTGTTTCTCCAGTCAGGCTTAAAAGTCATCATGACTTCATCAGGAGTTTTGCCCTCGATATTTCTGAGCATATAGTTATTTCTTGCCTGAATCGTTGTCAATTCAGGAGCATTGTCGATATGTGAAAATCCCATCGAACGGATAAGCTCTGTACACTCGGTATTACCCTCCTCAAAGCAAGGATCCCACATGAACTGATAGCATTTATACTTTTTAGCAAGGACTTTTATTCCCTCAAACAGATCCTCCATAACCTCTTTATTCTTCCAGTCACATACAGGCCCGTGAGGTGCATAGAGAAATGTACAACCGAAAACAGGTATTCTTCTGATGATAACAAGACAAGTTCCTCTTATCTCTCCGTTTTCATCACGAGAAATAACAGCATCCCAACCCCAGTTGTCCTTAACTTTAGGCCATTTCAATGACTGCATAAAATTTCCGTAACGACTTGTCTTTGCAAAGTTTTCATATTCCTCAAGAAGTGCTTTATCATTTTTATTGATAATTTCCATTCTATGTAATTCCTTTCAATTTTATTAGTCATATATAATTAGTTTAACACGTTTTTACCAAAAAATCAATACTTTTTAGTTTTTTCATTCTAATTATAAAAAGCCTTATCAAATGATAAGGCTTTCCACGTTTAAATTCTTATCCCCAATATGATCTCCATACATTGAAATAACCCCAAGGGATTCTGAATTGATATGCAATTTTGCTACTGTTCTGATAGCATGCTGTATTTGACCAGAAGTAAACACTGTTGTCATTCTGAATGTTTTTATATGCTGCGATTCCATATACAGCACCGTATACAGCTGCCTTTACCTTTGAAGGTACTCTGCTGTAAACTGCTCCATCTCTTGCAAGACCTTCTGATGACATGAATCCACCGCTGTAATAGATAATACTCTGGATATTTTTGTAGTTCTGATATGCGGCACTCCAGTTGTTGTATCCTGAATATTTTGCTGCAACATATCTGTTTACAACACAGTCAGCTACATAAACTATTGGTCTGTCCCACATATTGTCATTCATCTGACCGACCTCATGATATACAATTCTGCACATTGCTTCCCAACCTGCTGCATCAAAGTTCATTTTAGCAGTTTTGAGATTCTGTACACTTGAAAAAGGTCCCTTTTCCGTACCGTTGATTGCTCTTACCTTAACACTGTACGACTGTCCTCTTGCAAGACCGGATACTGTACATCTGTTATCTGACAATGTTTTATAAGATGTCCAGTCTTTATACTTTCCACCTTTGATATATAGCTGATAAGATTTAGCATTCTTTACATTTTTCCAACGTACAACAAGAGTATTGATCTGCTTGTTATACGGATGAGTTTCAGAGCTTTCATACTTGCTTTCAGCGATCATTGCCGGCTTTACCAAAGTTGCCTTTTTAGTGGTTGCTGAAATTGTTGGATAAGAAACACTAACTATTTCCTTACCAGTTGAAACTCTGTATGCTTTTACTGCAAATGAGTATTTTGTATTCTGTGAAAGACCGCTCACTGTGTATGAATCAACATTACCTGTCTTGGCAACTCTCTTCCATTTTTTCTGAGCGTCATCATATTTATAAAGGATATAACCCTTTGCAGTGTCAACCTTTGTCCAAGAAAGCTTTACTGAATTTGTTGTTACAGAGCCTGCTTTGAATCCACTTACCTTAGGAAGATATGTGAATGTAGATACTGTAGGATACTTAGCACTTGAAAGTTCTTTCCCCTCAGCAGTTGTCACATACGCCTTGATTGCAAATTTATGTATTACACCTGCAGTCAGGTCAGTTATTGTATGACTATTTATATTAGATGTAGATTTAAAAAATCTGTTCCACTTATTCTTTGTATTATTATATCTGTAGATTATATAACCCTCGGCATTTTCAACATTGTTCCACTTGAGTGTTACAGCATTTACTGAGTTCTTTACGAGCTTGAATCCTGTTACATTTTCAGGTCTTTCTACAACAGGAACTTCTTGCTCAGGTGTAAGAATCTCAGTCTGAACACTTTCCGATACTTGCTGTTCATCGTCAGAAACGACTACTGCTGTTTCACTATCCTCAACGACATCTTCTGCACGTGCAACAATACCCGCACATTCGGAAATCATCACCATTGAAAGGATAATAAATATTATATTTACCAATATCAACTTTGTAAAACGTGAAAAAATGACTCGATTTGTACTCATTAGCTTAGGCTCTTGTTCTCAACTCCGTCAAGAACCGCCATTCACTCCCTTTCATAATTTCATCACTTTCAAGATTGTGATGTTATTTAATTTATATTGTTCAAGTCCAAATTATATATCAGAATTGTAATTAAATTATCTTAATTGTTACAAACTGATTACAAATCACTACAACAGTGTAACACAATCCTTAAAAAAAGTCAAGGCTTTTTTGAACTTTTTTATTTTTTTGTGCGAAAAATCGGGGTTTTCAGAGCTGACTGTACTAAATTTTGATTACAAAACATAATATTTATAGAAGCTGAAAAGTAACAAAATGCAATAATTTTAGTGGATTGTACACATAATTATCGAATCACTTTAAATATCTTTGTTCTTTTTAACTAATCTGAACAAAAAACGATGTTCAGAGGGTATTTTTTTCAAAAAATTTGTTGCGTTGTGATATTTTTACCCGTTTTTCTTGGTACAACGCTTGGAAAGGAATGATTTCAGTGACCAGATTTCAACCGGAGGGAAAGCTTCTTCACACTGTTGAAAACAAAAGAATCCTTGAAGATCCTGCTCTGATGGCTGAGGCTTATGCCCAGGGAACAACCCTTGAAGCTCAGGCTCTTGTTTGTGACAACGAACATAATTTAATTGTAGACCTTCCTTGTGGACGAGGCATAATCCCACGCATTGAGGGTGCATTGGGAATTGCAGACGGCTCTACCCGTGATATTGCTCTGATTTCAAAGGTGAATAAGGCTGTATGTTTTAAGATAATTGATATATCACATACTACAGACGGTACACCTTTTTACATACTGTCAAGACGGCTCGCTCAGGAGGAATGTATGGCAAATTATATTGCTCACCTTGAACCGGGCAGTGTTATTCCTGCAAGGGTTACACATCTTGAACCGTTTGGGAGCTTTGTAGACGTGGGCTGTGGAATACCATCACTTATTCCGATAGATGCTATTTCCGTTTCCCGCATCTCTCACCCCAACGACAGATTCTATAATGGTCAGGACATTTTTGTTATCATAAAGTCTGTTGAAAATGGTAGGATATGCTTGAGCCACAAGGAATTGCTCGGTACCTGGGAACAGAATGCTATGCGTTTTAAAATCGGCGAAACGGTGGGAGGCATTATACGTTCAGTAGAAAGCTACGGCATTTTTATAGAACTTGCCCCCAATCTTGCAGGACTTGCCGAGCCAAAGGAGAATGTCAAACCCGGTCAGGCTGCAAGTGTTTACATAAAAGCTATCATCCCTGATAAAATGAAAATCAAACTCATTATAGTTGACGTTTTTGATAATACAAACTTTCCTTCTAAAATGCACTATTTTATTAATGATGGTAAAATCGACACCTGGATATATTCTACTGAAAACTCGGAAAAATCAATCATCACAAAATTCTGAACATCATAAATCTGTTTTTAGTGATTAACCCTACGCTCCTGCAATAGTTAGTACAATATTTCTTAGCGAATGTATTGGCATAACTCAAAATAAAAAGAGGCTTTCTTGATTTCACAATGATTTTTTGTCTACAAGTGTATTTATCATTGTAAGTAAATCAAATAAGCCTCTTTTTTCAGAAAAACTGAGGTAAATCCTTTATCAAAAGGATTCACCTCAACAAATTACGATATATTTGTTTGTGTAATAAGAAAATACTTTTTAAATTACACGTTGAATCTGAACAGAACAATATCGCCGTCCTGCATAACATATTCTTTACCTTCAAGACGAACAAGACCTTTTTCCTTTGCAGCAGCCATTGAACCACAGTTCATAAGGTCATCAAATGACACGACCTCAGCACGGATAAAGCCTTTTTCAAAGTCAGTATGTATCTTACCCGCTGCCTGTGGAGCTTTTGTTCCCTTTGTGATAGTCCACGCTCTGACCTCAGGCTGACCTGCTGTCAGATAGGAGATAAGGCCCAAAAGTGCATAGCCTTCTTTGATGATTCTGTTAAGTCCTGAAATTTCGAGTCCAAGCTCTGAGAGGAACATTGCCTTATCCTCATCACTCATATCACCTATTTCAGCCTCGATCTGAGCACAGATCGGCAGAACTGCACTACCCTCTTTTTCAGCGATCTCGCATACTTTTTTATAGTGTGGATTTGTGTCGATGTTGTTGATAAAATCATTCTCCGACATATTCGCAGCATAGATAACAGGCTTCAAAGAAAGCAATGGAGTTTCTTTGAGTATAGCAAGTTCGTCCTCGTTCATCGGATAACTTCTGGCAGGGTGTCCCTCCTCAAGATGAGCAAGCAGTTTTTCCAGAAAATCAACTGCTGATACCAACGATTTGTCACCCTTCATAGCTTTTTTAGTTCTGTCGAGCTTTCTTGCAACAAGCTCAGCATCAGAGAAAATCAACTCGAGGTCAATCGTTTCAATATCTCTTGCAGGGTTGATATTGCCGTCAACGTGGACGATATTATCATCTTCAAAGCATCTTACAACGTGAACAATAGCATCCACCTCACGAATGTTCGCAAGAAACTTATTTCCAAGTCCCTCACCCTTTGATGCACCCTTTACAAGTCCTGCAATGTCAACAAATTCAAGTGTTGCAGGTGTAAATTTAACAGGATTGTACATATCTCTGAGCTTGTCAAGTCGCTCATCGGGTACAGATACAATGCCTACATTCGGCTCAATGGTGCAAAACGGATAGTTAGCCGATTCTGCTCCGGCGTTTGTAAGTGCGTTAAAAAGTGTCGATTTGCCTACGTTAGGCAATCCTACCATTCCTAATTTCATATTTACTTTATTCCTTTCTTTTACAATGCTCAATTAATGGGACGTCGAGGACACCTTTGCTCATGTATCGTTATCATAAACCTTGAATTACAGTTGCAAAACAATGTTACTGACAAACTGATAATGCAAAAATGTCCTGCTTCCTTATTCTCCGAACATTTCCTTTGAAAGCTTTCCGACAAGCTCACAGCCCTTTATAATCTGCTCATCAGTCGGAGTGGAGAAATTGAGTCTGAATGAAGTTGTCTTGTCAGATTCGTTTATCATAAATGCCGAACCCGGTACAAGTGCAACCTTGAATTCCTGAACTGCTCTGCTACAGAACTGCATCATATCACAGTCGTCAGGCAATGTACACCAGATAAACAGACCACCCTCAGGCTTTGTATATCTGATCTTGCTTGAAAAATTCTTTTCAATCTGTTCAAGCATAAGATTACATTTTTTCTTATATATCTCTCTGAGTGAAACAAGGTGCTTGTCCATAGCACACTGCTCAAGGAATTTTGATGCAAGAACCTGTGCCCAGATGTTTGTATGAACGTCTGAAACCTGCTTGCAAACTATAATTTTTGATATTATTTCCTTAGGACCACTTACATATCCTACACGGATTCCAGGTGCAAGAACCTTTGAGAATGTGCCTGAATACATTACCACGCCATCATTGTCCATGCTCTTGATAGATCTGATATTTTCTCCTGTAAATCTGAGATCGCCATAAGGGTTGTCCTCAAGGATAACAGCACCATATTTCTTTGCAAGTTCAAGTACCTTTTCACGCTTCTCCAAAGACATTGTGAGTCCTGTAGGGTTCTGGAAGTTAGGAATAAGATAAATAAGCTTGACGTTCTTTTCTTTCAAAGTCTTTTCAAGCTCTTCGGTATTGATACCGTCCTCCTGCAATTCAATTCCCTGAAGGTCAACGTGATACGATTTGAACGCATTGAGTGATCCGATAAAGCTTGGAGCTTCGCACAAAAGAGTATCACCCTCATCACAAAGAACCTTGGTTGTAAGCTCGTTAGCCTGCTGAGCACCGCTTGTAATGATAAGCTCATCACGTTCAGGATTGAAATTGCCTTCACGAACAAGTCTTTCCTTGAGCTGTTCGCGGAGCTTTGGATAACCCTCTGTAATGCTATACTGCAATGCAAGAATAGGATCTTCCTTGAAAATCTCCTCAGAGATTCTTTTTATCTCGTCAACAGGAAAAGCCTCCGGTGCAGGATTTCCGGCTGCAAATGAAATGACCTCAGGGTCAGATGTGAACTTTAATATTTCTCTTATCGCTGATGCCTGAAGATGTGAAACCTTTTCTGAAAATGAATAATTCATAACCATACCTCTATTTAATAAATTTATCAGATGCATTTTATTATACACCATTCTTATAAATTTTGCAAGTACATACACAACAGCATTTATCAGCACGGTCTATTTTTATTACAAACGGCATATAGTGTGGTATGACAGTGGACAGTCTTTATGAACAATATGACTTTAATATAAAAGAGGTTTGATATATTGAAAAAACAAGGCTTTCTTAAAGGTTCAGCGATTCTTCTTGGAATGGTGATAATAACAAAAGGAATAGGACTTATCTTCAAAATGCCGTTGACTCATATTCTTGGGGGAACAGGTATGGGATATTTCTCATCGGCGTTTGCTATATTCACACCGATATTTGCAGTAGTCGTTGCAGGAATACCCTCAACCATTGCCCGCATGACTGCTGAAAACTATGCTTTTGAACGCTTTTGCAACGTACGCAAAATAAAACGCTGTGCAATGCTTATGTTTAGTCTGCTCGGTATTATCTCTGCCGTAGTTATTATTCTGCTTGCAAGATTTCTTTCCACAAACGTCATAAAAGAGCCTAACGCAATGTGGGCACTAATTGCCGTTACACCTTCTATCCCTGCCGCTACAATGCTCTCGGTGGAACGTGGATACTATGAAGGCTTGAAAAATATGATTCCAACGGCAGTTTCGGAAATAGTAGAAACCATATTCAAGCTTATTTTCGGACTTGGATTTGCCTATCTGGTACTGAATTATGCAAAAAGAGAATATTACACAACCGGTGGTTGTTTCGGGCAATATTGCCATAGCCTTGATGAAGCTATAACCACAGCCCTTCCGTTCATAACAGGAGCAGCAGTGCTGGGTGTATCACTATCCACTTGTGCAGCAAGTATTTACATAATCATATCAGGAAAGATACACGGTGACGGAATTAACAAAAAAATGTTTTCTCAGGATATGATAACTGATAACAGCTTCTCAATTATGGAAAAACTTATTAAAAATGCATTTCCGATTGCTGTTGCTGCTCTTATAACAACACTCACAAATACCTTTGACCTTATTTCGATAAATAGCTGTTTAAAAAAAGCTATGCTGGCAGATCACACATTATTTTCAGAATTTGTTGCGACTGATCTTACAAGAAAGATGATACCCAATTTTGTTTATGGTTCATATTCAGGCCTTGCAATGATGATATACGGACTTGTGCCTACTCTTACC
The DNA here is from genome assembly GCA_030533265.1 of Ruminococcus sp. Classification (GTDB taxonomy): domain Bacteria; phylum Bacillota; class Clostridia; order Oscillospirales; family Ruminococcaceae; genus FB2012. The sequence continues at coordinate 19,567 of JAUNJM010000013.1, forward strand.
GCTATGTTCGGAAAAAGCATTTTACCCTCGCTTTCTGAATGCTGGTCAGTTGGTGACAAATGCACCCTTGAAAAAAACCTTAGAGGAATGATGCTTATTACATCTCTGATAGCATTTCCCTCAGGTATCGGAATTTGTGTTATTCCCAGAGAAATACTCGAATTCTTATTCAGTGGTAGAGCAAACGAAATTGCGGTATCAACAATACCACTGTGTATTTTAGGTATAGCTGTTGTCCTTGAGGCCGTCACTATTCCATGCCTGAGTGCTTTGCAGACGATTGGTAAACTTAGTTTACCGGTAGTGATTTCACTTGTTGGTGGCATAATAAAGCTTTCACTCAATATCCTGCTGATACCGATACCAGAAGTAAACATTATAGGAGCCGCAATTTCAGCAGTTATTTCGCAGGCTGTAATCTGCATATGGTCAATTTTAGCATTACTAAAGGCTGTAAATATAAAAATCAGCATTAAAGATATTTTTATAAAACCTTTTTTTGCTTCGCTTTTGTGTGGAGCTGTGGCAAGACTCAGTTATGATATCTCCTGCAAGTACTTCATAAACATAGTGAATTTCAGGATAATAACATTGTTTTCAATATTTTCTGCCGTCATTATGTACGTTTTTTTACTGTATTTATTGTGCGTTATGCCGAAAAATCAAATTAAAGCTCTATTTTTTAAAAAAACTCTAAAAAACTATTGAAAAAATTACGAAAATAGGGTATTATTATTGAGTATCCGTTTTATGTGTCGAAAGGTAAGCAGTTTATGGAAAATCGTATTGCAATGTTACTTTCTAAAACCAAGTATAATGTATATGACCTTGCTGAGATCGTAAAGGTTCTGAGAAGTGAAAATGGCTGTCCTTGGGATAAGGTTCAGACTCATCAGTCTATTCGTGGCGACTTTCTCGAAGAGGTCTATGAAGTGCTTGAGGCTATCGACTGCGACAGCAAGGAGATGCTTAGAGAAGAACTTGGTGACGTTTTGTTGCAGGTCATTTTCCATGCTGAAATCGAAACCGAAAAGGATTCTTTTGATTTAGACGACATTGCTAATGATGTCTGTAAAAAGCTCATTATTCGTCACCCACACGTTTTTGGTGACGTTAATGCCGATAATGTCGATACCGTGCTTAAAAACTGGGATTCTATCAAAAAGGAAACCAAAGGTCAGGAAAGCTACACCGATACGCTAAAAAGTGTACCAAAGGTTTTCCCAACCCTTATGAGAGCACAGAAGCTTGGTAAGCGTGCATCTCGTGCAGGTATGGATTTTAAAGGCATTGATGATTGTTTTTCAAGTCTAAAATCAGAGGTTGCTGAAATTGAAGATGCACTTAATAACAACGATACCGACTCTGCTGTTGCTGAACTTGGCGATCTGCTGTTTTCATGTGCTAATCTTTCAAGAAAACTCGGTGTAGATGCTGAGGAGATTCTTGACAAAGCAAATGATAAGTTTCTAAGAAGATTTGAAGCTGTCGAAAGCCTTGTGGGTCAAGACGGTTTTGATATGGCTGAGCTTGATATTGAAACGCTCGACACATACTGGGAAAAAGTTAAATTATACGGAAATTGAACTTTTTGTTCAAAATAATATTTTGGAGGTAAAAATCAATGAAAAAAGCTGAACTTGTAAACTTGATCGCTGAAAAAGGTGATTACTCAAAGAAGGATGCTGAAAAAGCTCTTTCAACTGTAATCAACGCAATCACAGAAACTCTTGCAAATGGTGACAAGATCTCACTTGTTGGTTTCGGTACATTTGAAGTTCGTGACAGAGCTGCAAAGGTTGCTATCAACCCAATGACTAAGGAAAAGATCGACGTTCCTGCTAAGAAAGTTCCTTCATTCAAGGCTGGAAAGGCTCTTAAGGAAGCAGTTGCTAAGTAATTTTTACGAAAGTCAGAACCCGACCGACGTTTATCGGTTGGGTTCTTTTTCAATGCAATATTCAAAGGAGTGAAAAATTTGCGACTCGATAAATATCTTAAAGTCACACGTCTTATCAAGCGAAGAACTGTTGCAAATGAAGCCTGTGATGCAGGAAAGATCATAGTCAATGATAAAATTGCAAGGGCTTCATACGATGTAAAAATCGGTGATATTATTACAATCAACATGGGACAGCGCCCTCTTAAAGTCAAGGTGCTGAACGTTTCAGAATACGCTACAAAAGAAAACGCAAGTGAAAATTGCACTATCATCGACAACTGATAAAATAAAAAATGGGGCAGATAAAGCCGACCACCCATACAGAAGTATTTAATATGTAACCGAAAGGTTGTGTAGGAAACCTACGCAGCCTTTCTTTTTCTGTCGTAAACCATACTGTCAGCGACAGCAGTTGCAACCGCAACATTGAAGCGAAAATGAATATCAATCTGCTGTGTTCTGTGTCCGCTGGACTTGTCTGGTGCGTATACGACAATCTTTTCAATGAACTCGTGCATAATTTCGGGGGTGAGCTTCGGGATTTCGGAATACTTGCGTACAATTCCGATAAACTGAGCCGTGTCAGCATTCTTTTGCTCCCTTGCTTCAATGAACTGGGATAATTCGGGAATAATCTGTCGAAGCTCCTTCTGCTCGGCTTCGTAATTCTTCGACATCATCTCAAAACGCTCATCAGAAATCTTACCCGATACGTTATCCTCATAAAGTCTCGTAAACAGCTTGTCCAGTTCCAAAACTCGTTTTTCCGACTGAGCAAGTCTTTTCTTTGCCGCTTTCAGTTCGGCGGTCTGCTGTTTCTGAGAACATTCATAAGCTGATTGTAAGAAATCCGCTTCATTCTCTCTGACAAAAGTTGTCATCTTCCTCAATTCTGATAACACAATTTCTTCAAGCACAACAGTTCGGATAAAATGTGCGGAGCAATCGTCCTTATCCGCTGAATAAGTTGAACACTTCAAATGCTCTTGGTCAGCGTTAAGGCTTTTGGAGCGACAGAGATACATTTTCTTGCCGCAATCAGCGCAGTAAACCGTTCCCGAAAACGGATTGACTTCTTCCTGATGCTGAAGCTTTCTCTTGTTTTTGCGAAGCTCCTGAACCAAATCAAAATCTTCCTTTGAAATTATTGCCTCGTGCGTATTTTCAAAGATTGCCCAATTCTCCTTAGAATTTGCTACCTTTTTCTTGCACTTATAGGATTTTGTTCTGCTTCTGAAGTTCACTGTATGTCCGATATATTCGAGCTTTTCGAGTAAATTGGCAATCGTTCTCTGTGCCCAGCGATAAGGTTTGGCACAAGTAATGTTTCCCGATTTTTTGAGTTCTGTGTAAGCAGTAGGCGTAAGAACTTTATCCTCAGTGAGTATCCTTGCAATCTGCGTCGGACCATACCCGTCAATGCAAAGCTGAAATATTCTGCGTACTACCTCTGCGGCTTCCTCGTCAACCTCCCATACATTTTTATCTGCTTCAGATTTTTTGTAGCCGTAGGGTGGGATTGTAGTAAGAGGCTTACCCGACTGACCCTTAGCCTTGAAAACTGCCTTAATCTTCTTTGAGCAGTCACGGGCATACCAGTCGTTAAAAACATTCTTGAAAACCATCATTTCGTTCTCACTACGCAGAGTATCAACATTGTCATTTATAGCAATATACCGAACATCGTAGTCAGGAAGTATCATTTCGATATATTGTCCCGTCATCAGATAATCTCTGCCGAAACGGGACAAGTCCTTTGTAATGATAGTAGAAATCTTGCCCGACTTCACATCTTCCATCATTCTCATAAAATCAGGACGATTGAAATTCGTTCCACTGAAGCCGTCGTCAACATAAAAAACTGTGTTTCCGAGTCCGTTATCATCTGCATATTTCTTTAAAATTGCTTTCTGATTGGTGATTGAATTACTCTCACCCTGTAAATCATCGTCGTTGCTCAGGCGACAATATAGAGCCGTAATCTTGTCTGTAAACATAACCATTCCTTTCCGACAATTACGGCGACTAATGTACTATAATTATAGCACATTCACCGTAAAATATCAATACTTTAAAGTGGTGAAATTTTGTTTTTTCATAAAGTCGTGAAACGGTTATGCCGCTTGTTTTTTGATATCACGCTCTATCAAACGCTTTACTATGTCGGAGATATTCTCACTTGTGTTTTTATTGAACACGAGGTTCACAATATATGTCGTATTACCGATTTTGTATTCGGTTGCAGATGTGATATCCTTTTGCATAAAGCTGAACCTCCTTCCTTTTAAAAATATGAAAATCATAATTTCATCCCGTCCTTTCGCTGTTTTATTCCAATTCAGCAGTACGCCCACGCTGAATTTCCTTATCCTTTTCTTCATAATTCGTAAGTCGCTGAACATTGTAAATCAGCGTTTCCATAACAGCCACATCATCGCCCAACTTTTCCACTTTCGCACGGTCAACCTCAGCAGATTTTTTTAGTTCGTCCAGTTCTCTTTGCCACGCTTTCGGCGTAAGCTTCGCACCATTCAGACTGCTGTCATAAAAAGATTTCGCCGTCTTGAACAGCGCGATTTCTCCGTAGTGCTTATCATAAAACTTTTCCTTTTTCTTCGGATTTGTTATGGACTGCCACTCCAAATAAACCGCCTTGTTCTCCTTGTAGCGAGGAAAATTGTCAAGCAGTTCTGTCAGCTCTTTCATTCGCTTCTGTGTGCTGATGAGCTTGGATTTATAATTTTTCAGTTCTGCTTTTGTTTCAGAATTTTTCTCCGCAAGCTCAGAGAGTGTTCCGATATTATACCCCTGCACAAAAGCAATAAGGTGAGTCAAATCCTTGAACTTTGCAATCTTTTTCAGATTGGAAACGCTGACACCACGCACCTCGCTGAACTTAATTCCGTTATCGTGGAAGCGCATAAGCATTTCAATGAGGCTGTCCTCTTTCGGGATTTCTTTCATCTTGGCAAGTGCATCGTCAAGCACATCAATTCTTTTTATCAGAGCAGAAATCTTTGCGTTTATGGATTTGATTTCACGGTTGGTATCGCCTTTGACGGTGCGTATGCCTTTACGCTCCATTTGTGTTGCGGCGACTCCCATATGGACTGTTGGTTTTTCAATTTTGCCCTGTCTTTCAAAAGAACGGTAATCTACTTTTTCGGAAATATTACGTTGCTCCAAAGCGTTATTCAAAAATTCTGCCCATTCAGCTCGCCACTCCTCAGCCTTTTCACGACTGTTCCAATCGGTAGTCTGAACGGTGCGGCACTTGTAAGTTCGTTTCCGCTTATCGTAAATTTTGTTGCCGTTTTCATCAAGCAGATACTCTTTCCGCTGCTTGTCGCCCCACGTCCCATCCTCGTTGAACGGACGCATTGTCAGCATAATGTGTGCGTGAATATTTTTCTGCTTACGGTTTGGATTGTGAATACAGACATCAGCACACATCCCTTTATCAACGAAAGTCCGTTGTGCAAATTCTTTCGCAAGTGCAATGCACTCTATTTCGGAAAGTTCATTCGGGAGAGCAATTTCAATCTCCCGTGAAAGCTGTGCGTTTTTGGATTTCTCAACAGCTTCGACAGCGTTCCAGAGCGTGGAACGGTCTGCATATTCTCTCGGCGCATTGACGGGCAGGAGAATTTCTGTGTAAACTACGCCGCCCTTTCGTGTGAAATCGTGAGTAGTTCCGTCATAGTCGTTCGTGAGCTTTTCGCCCGAACGATAAGCAGCGGCGGCAACGGCAGACTTACCCTTGCCACGGCTGATAATTTTGATGGAGCAATGATAGATTGCGATTGTCAAAACCTCCTTTTCTTTTCTGAGCAGTATTGCGAATTGCCTCGACATACTTTCGCAGAAAGTATTGCGCACGATACCACATTTGTGGTATATAAGTGCGCCCTTGTCGTAAACAAGGGAAAATTCATAGAGCAAGCTTGTATCGAATGTGGTATATAAGAACCTCTGCTGTTACCGAAATCAGAGATTTCGAACAGCGACGAGAACCTTGATACTCGCTCCGCTCGTATGAAGTGCGCCCTTGTCCCAAGGGAAGCAGTATTGCTTACCTTGCAAAACAGCTTTTTCAAGAATTATCACGCAGACTTTCAGGAAAGTGTATGCCCTGTAAGCAACCGGGCAGATTTCCGAAAGCTATCCTGATGATGTGCTTTATCTGCTCGTTAGTGTAGCTCTCGGCGTTGGGAATAAGGCTCTCCAGAATTGCGCCACGCTCGATAAGGCGGTGATTACGGCTACGGCGTTTTTCTTCTTTGTAACGATTTTTCAGCGTATCAAGCTTATGCTTGTCCTGCGTTTCCTTTTTCGTCAGACGGTCAAGTTCTGCTTTAAGTTTGTCACGCTCGGCAAGAGCTTTTTCGTATTCAGAGTTGATACGGGTGAGTGTTTTTTCTTCATTCATTGTGGTATCCTCCATAAAAATAAATTTCAGCAGATTTCTGCCGACATACGCTTTTGCGTTATGTAAGGACGGAGAGATTGAGATACAGCAGTTTCCCATTTTTGGAATGTGCTAAGGGGCGAACGTTTCGTTCACTCCTTGTGGGGTGGCAAATTACCACCTCATCATTATTTCAAAGGTCGGATTTCACTACCTTTGGATTTCGGGGGGCATTAAAATGATGACTCCTTAAACCTCTTTTGTTTCGGAGATGGGGGTCCAAATTAGACCCTCATCGGAAGATTTGTTCAGATGTGCTTTCGTATCAAGGTGTGGATAAATTGTCCACCCCTTTCAAAGGACGCGGTAAAATACCGCTCCCTTTATCATAAACCGCTGTCGCAATCTACGACGGTAGATGTTTTTGCTCACTGCACTCGCCCTGAAACGGGGCGTGTGTTTTCTCTCCAACCAGCGCCCTAAATCAGGGTGGAGGTCTGGACGGTGAACAATTCGTTCACCGTTGGTATACCCTGAAACGAGGTACACCGAGGTCGCCCTGAAATAAGGCGTCCTTTGAAATAATCGCGCTGATATTTTACAGAATAACTGAAATGCTATATCAACTATGACTCCCCGAAACAGGGAGTCACAGTTGACGATGACGCCCTAATTCAGAGCGTCATCAATTTCGTCGTGCAGTGCTTCATATTCGACGATTGGGATATCGCAAATTGTGTAAACGGCATTTGCAATTTTTCCGTCCTCTGTTCTCGGATAACTCCGCCGCAGATAATCGAACTACTCCAGCTCCCGTAGCGCAGATGAAATGGCACTTTCGCTTTCCTTGTTGATATAGGCAAGTCCTTCGATAGAAAATCTCCAGTCAGGCGGCAGGCACAGCATACACGCAAGAAGTCCTTTGGCTTTCAGCGATAAATCCTTTCTTGTGAGAAATTCATTGTCCATAGAAACAAACCTGTTTCGCTTTGCTAATAATTTTGGCATTGTATCAAATCCTTTCGTTTTTATTTCTCCCGATTATCGGGATATGTAAACCCTCTATTATATACAGGAAAAATCAAGCGAATGTTAATCGCAGAAAATCCCCTCTACTTTTAAAGGTAAAAAATCCAGTGGATGGGCGAAAAAACTTCTGATATTTACAGTAAATTTACAACTTGGCGAGCGAAATTATCGCTTTATTTCAGTCACGAATCGTTACGGAATTTTTATCTTCCTCGTCAACGTGGTCGAGAATCATAAAAATTATCCCCCTACTTTTATAAGCCGAAAAATCGGGTGGGTGTACGAAAAACTTTCTGATATTTACAAAAAGTTTTCAATTCGGTGTACCAAATAAATTTGCCCCTTCACTCATTGCCATTTTTAAGCCGTTTTTACAAGGTGTTTTGAAAAAGTTTCATCAAGTTTTCACATTCGCAGAGATTTATATCAGCACTTGATTTTTTTCGCATTGGGCAGTCTGCTTGCAAGAACCAGACTGTAAAAGCCAGATTCATTGACTATGGTTGCACCACGCCGACCAAAACTCGACGACGTTTTGTCGTTGAATTTTTTATCTTCATCATCAACATGCATTGCAAATATTCTGCGGTAATTCATAATTGGTGTTCAGAATATATCCCTCTAATATTAACGCCGAAAAATCAGTGGGTTGAGCCAAATTATTTTATTCAGCTTAAAAGTCCGCCTACTATATACAGGAAAAAATAACATAGTCAATGCACTCTTCTGAATAAAATTTCAGATATGCTGTGGATTTTATAACGCCCTCTAATATTAAAGGTAAAAAATCGGACTGGTGGCAACCTTAAATTTATCCCTCTACTTTTATAAGCCGAAAAAATCGCTGGGTGGCAACCATCAGCGCATAAAAAAGCACCGTTCCGATACAGATTTACTGTACCTTTCCGGTGCTGAAATAGCTGTTTTATTCAGTTGTGCAGTAGGGTAATTTCGTATACAAGAGAATAAGAGCCTGAAAAACCTTATAAATCCACTGAGTGCGCCTTGACAAAATTTTCCGTCAAACCCGTTCAGATATTGAAATTTGACAGATTTTGTGGTATAATAAATACTGAATTATTGTACACATTTTTAAACGCTGACTCGTTGCTAACGGATCAGCTCCCACAGCCTATGGCTGTGGGTATGTAACGAAATGCGATTGAGTTATCTCCGCCTGTGTGTGCAGGTGGAGATAATTCTCTCTATCTTCCGCTTCTCATCTTCCGATACTCCGACGGTGAAACACCAACGTGCTTATGAAACAGCCTGCTGAAATAAAGAGCGTTATCATATCCGACAGCCTCGGCAATTTCAGAAATATTGTATTCGGTGGTTTCCAGCAGACTTTGTGCGTTTGCCATTCGTAGGGAGAGGATATACTGCATCGGAGTAACCTTCAGAATTTGCTTGAAGCTTCGTATAAACCAACAGGTGCTCATATGACGTGACTCGGCGTATTCATCAATGTTCAGAGGCTTGTTGTAATTTTCATTGAAATAATGGGTAGCACGTTCAATCTCGTTCTGAATGTCGCTGCCCGATTTTTTTCCTTCTTTGATATAACGGTTAATCATAATGAAGATATGGCGCAACGTAATCGCAATCAATTCCTCGTAATTCTGACGGCACAGTTGCAGCTCCTGAATAATCTGACGATACAGCCACGCATAATCGGGAGAATTTCCTGTATAAAACACGTTTTTATTATTCGGTATTTCGTAGTTATCCAGAATACCCTCTACCATTCGCCCCGTGAAATGCACCCAGTAAACCTCGGTTTTTTCGGGAGCATAATAATAGTAAAATTGTATCTCACCCGGTCGGAAAAGTATCATATTTCCCTCAGTTATGATTGTTTCTTTTCCTTGCAGACCGTCAAAATAGAAATGTCCCTTGCCTTTGGCTATGTATAAAAGCTGATAGTCACGTCTGCCTGTGGGACGCTCCGTTGAAACAACAGGGCGGCTGTGCACACGATAATATCCGCAGCTTGTAACAACAAGTGATTTGCTTGTATCAACCATATCATTCAGAGAATTGTGTAAATACGCAACGTTTGTAAACATAACCATAACTCCTTTCGTTTTTATCAGTATAGCATATTATAAGCTGAATTTCAATGCTTTTGTATCATTTTGTGCATATTTTAGTCTATTGTGTTTATAGTTTACGCTTAAAAACCGTGTTAGAATATAATCAGGAAAAACAAAGGCGCTTTTAAACGGAAACAGTATTCACCCGTTATGTGAGTGCTGCTTCGGTGCAAAACTCGAGACTTGCACCGAAACTGAACAACAACATTATTTTCTATTAAAGGAGAGTTTTCTATGGATAACAAGAAGTATCTTAAATGGTACAACAAAATCGGCTATGGTTCAGGAGACGTTGCCGGTAACGTTGTATACGCATTCTTATCATCATTCATAATGATTTACCTTACCGATACGGCAGGACTGAATGCAGGTATAGTCGGAACACTGATGATGGTATCCAAAATCTTTGACGGTATTACAGATATAATATTCGGTTCTCTTATCGATAAGACAAAAACAAAAATGGGTAAGGCAAGACCTTGGATGCTCTGGCCTTACGTAGGCTGCAGCTTGATGCTGGTTGCAATATTTGCCGTTCCGTTAGAATGGGGAAATGTAGCAAAATATGCATATTTCTTCATCACATACACTTTACTTAACGGTGTGTTCTTTACAGCAAATAATATTGCATATTCCGCTCTCACAGCACTCATTACCAGAAACGGTAACGAAAGAGTCCAAATGGGTTCAATCCGATTCATTTTCGCATTTGGAACAAGTCTGCTTATCCAGTCAGTAACTGTAAAGGCTGTTGAATGGTGTGGCGGCGGAGCTGAAGGCTGGAGAACAGTTGCAATAATCTACGCAATCATAGGTCTCATCGTAAACACAATCTCTGTATTCTCTGTAAAGGAGCTGCCCGAAAAAGAACTTAAAAAAGAAAATCCCGCAGATGAAGAAGCAGCAAAGTTTTCGAGCGATGCTTATCCCGACTTTGAGCTTGCAGATAAGGAAAACCGTGTAAAGGACGAAAGTAAGAAATATTCACTTGTTGATTCCGCAAAAATTCTTCTTGCCAATAAATACTACATTCTGATATGCGGCATCTACATTCTGACGCAGCTTTTCTCATCAACACTCAGTATGGGAATCTACTATATGACTTACATCTTAGGTGACGCAGATTTACTTGGCACATTCTCCCTCGCAATCAATATCCCGATGATTTGCGGTCTGCTTATTACACCCTTCATTGTAAAGAAATGCAAGGGTATGTACAAACTTAATCTAACAGGTTACCTCATTTCTACCATCGCAAGAGCACTTGTAATGGTAGGAGGATATATGCACAACATACCTATGATGCTGATTTTTACAGGTTTTGCCGCAATCGCAATGAGCCCTATGCAAGGAGATCTTAACGCACTTATCGCAGCTTGTTCCGATTATACATACCGGACAACAGGCAAACGAATTGACGGAACAATGTATTCCTGCTCATCTCTTGGTGTAAAAATCGGTGGCGGTATCGGAACAGCTTTGACAGGATGGCTCCTCGCAGCAGGCGGATATGTTGCAAACGCTACTGTACAGCCTGAATCCTGTATAAATATGCTGCATTTTATGTATCTTTGGTTACCGATGATTTTAAATCTCTTGATTACAATTCTTCTCTCACGTCTTACAGTTGAAAAAGCAAACGAAGATTGGGATAAAACCCACAGCAACTAAGGAGGACATCTTATGAAACCTACACTCGAATGGCTTGCAGACCCTGAAGTTTTCGAAATTAACAGAGAAAAGGCACATTCCGATCATAGCTATACTACAAAGGACGGCGACCTTCGTCAGAGTCTTAACGGTACTTGGAAGTTCGCATATAGCGAACACCCCGACAACAGACCTACTGATTTTTACAAGTCTGATTTTGATGTAACAAGCTTTGACGAAATCAAAGTTCCGGGACATATTCAGTTACAGGGCTATGATAAGCCGCAGTATGTTAACACGCAGTATCCTTGGGAAGGCCAGGAAAAACTCCTTCCTCCTCAGATACCTCAAAAGCGTAACCCTGTTGGAAGTTATGTAAAATTTTTCGATGTTGATAAAGCGCTTCTCGACAAGGAAACATACATCAGCTTTCAGGGGGTTGAAACAGCAATATATGTGTGGCTTAATGGTGAGTTTGTAGGTTACTCCGAGGACAGCTTCACTCCCTCCGAGTTCAATATTACTCCTTACATAAAGGAAAAGAACAACAAGCTCGCGGTTGAGGTTTACCGTTACAGCACAGCAAGCTGGCTTGAAGACCAGGATTTCTGGAGATTTTCAGGTATCTTCCGTGACGTGTATCTTTACGCTGTCCCCGAAATTCACGTTCGTGATATGAAAATTACAGCAGATTATGATTACGAAAACGGAAATGGTATTCTTACAACTGAGCTTGATATTACAGGCGACAGCGATTATGAAATAAAGCTTACTCTCACTGACAAGAACGGTATCAAGGTGTATGAGGGCAATACTGCAAATGTATCAGCTTCGATACCTGATATTATGCCTTGGAGTGCAGAACGACCCAACCTCTATACATTAACTGCTGAGATTTCATCAGATAGTGAAATTATTGAAACAGCTGAAACAAAGGTAGGTTTCCGTACCTTTGAGATGAAGAACGGATTAATGTGCCTTAACGGAAAGCGTATTATCTTCAAAGGTATCAATCGTCATGAATGGAACGCTGAAGGTGGCAGAGTTGTGACAGAAGAAGATATGCTCTGGGATATCCGCTTTATGAAGCGCAACAACATCAATGCTGTCCGTACCTGCCACTACCCTAACAACTCTATTTGGTATAAACTTTGCGACGAGTACGGCATTTACCTTATAGATGAAACAAACCTTGAATCTCACGGCACTTGGCAGAAGATGGGTGCTTGTGAGCCGTCAATAAATATCCCTGCTTCTCTTCCCGAATGGAAGGAAGCCTGCCTCGACAGAGCAAGGTCAATGTATGAGCGTGACAAGAACCACGCAAGCGTACTAATATGGAGTTGCGGAAACGAAAGCTACTGCGGTGATGATATTGCGGCAATGGCTGATTATTTCCACGAGGTTGACAGCACAAGACTTGTCCACTACGAAGGTGTTGTATGGAATAGAAAATACGACCATATCACAGATATGGAAAGCAGAATGTACGCAAAGCCATGTGAGGTTGAGGAATACCTCAAGCAGAACACAGGCAAACCCTACATCAGCTGTGAATATATGCACGCTATGGGCAACTCCTTAGGCGGTATGAAGCTTTACACCGACCTTGAAGATAAGTACGAAGCATATCAGGGTGGCTTTATCTGGGACTACATCGACCAGTCACTTTACAAGGACGGAGTGCTTTTTTACGGCGGCGATTTTGATGACAGAGCAAGCGATTACGGCTTCTGCACAAACGG
>JAUNJM010000050.1 GCA_030533265.1 Ruminococcus sp.
CTACCGGCGAAGTTTTCTAAAACTTTTGTAACGCATCATTGACAAACCAACAATTGACAATGCGAGAACATAGTGTACTCACTTGACGTAATTGAAAAAAAAGTATATAATAGTAGAACAATATTAAACGACAAGGCTCATCTGCTTTGTCGGAAAACAGGAGGATTTGTTATGTCAAAAAAGCCTTATTACATTACCACACCAATCTATTATCCGTCCGGAAATCCACATATCGGACATTGCTACACAACTGTAGCCTGCGACTCTATCGCTCGTTACAGACGAATGCAGGGCTATGATGTAATGTTCCTTACCGGTACTGATGAACACGGTCTTAAAATTGAGCAAAAAGCTGCTGATGCCGGTGTTACACCAAAAGAATATGTTGATGACATTGTTGTTAACTTCAAAAAGCTGTGGAGCTTCATGAACGTTGATTACGATAGATATATACGCACAACTGATGATTATCATATCGAAACAGTACAGAAAATTTTCAAGGAACTTTACGACAAGGGCTATATCTATAAGGGTGAATATACAGGTAAATACTGTACACCATGTGAGAGCTTCTGGACAGAATCACAGCTTGATGAAAACGGATGCTGTCCTGAATGTCACCGTGAAGTGACTGAAGCTAAGGAGGAAGCATATTTCTTCAGGATGTCACCATTCGCTGACAGAATTGAAAAGCTCCTCACAGAAACAGACTATCTACAGCCTAAGACCCGTGCTACTGAGCTTGTAAACAACTTCATAAAGCCCGGACTTGAGGATCTCTGCGTTTCAAGAACCACTTTCAAGTGGGGAATCCCAGTTACATTCGATGACAAGCACGTTGTATATGTATGGATTGATGCATTGTCAAACTATATATCAGCTCTTGGCTTCTGGAATGAAGCTTATAGCGATTATGATAAGTTCTGGCCTGCTGACGTTCACATGGTAGCAAAGGATATCATGAGATTCCACGCTATCATCTGGCCTGCTATGCTTATGGCACTCGACCTGCCACTTCCAAAGCATCTTGCAGTTCACGGCTGGATTACTTTCAACGGTCAGAAGATGAGTAAATCTCTCGGCAACGTTGTCGACCCATTCATCCTCGGTGAAAGATACGGTGCTGATTCAATCAGATACCACATTCTCCGTGAAATGGCACTCGGTGCAGACAGCTCTTTCTCAAATGAAATCATGATAAACCGTATTAACTCTGACCTTGCAAACGGACTTGGCAACCTCGTTTCAAGAACCGTTGCGATGATCGAAAAATATTTCGGAGGAACTCTTATCACTGAACGTCAGAGCGGTGAATTTGATGACGATCTGAAAAACACAGTAGTTGCACTCAAAGCAAGTGTTGATGAATTTATTGACAAAACACAGCTCAACAATGCTCTTGCTGAGATATTCAAGGTTGTTTCCCGTGCTAACAAATACATTGATGAAACTGCACCTTGGGTACTTGCTAAAGACGAGGCTAACAAACCACGTCTTGCAACAGTGCTGTATAACCTGCTTGAAGCTATAAGAGTTACAACCTCGCTTCTTTCAGCATTCATGCCAACAACAATGCCAAAGGTATGGGAACAGATCGGTTGCAGCGACAGTGATATAGCTTATGAAAATGTCGATAAATTCGGTGTTCTGCCTGCTGATGTCACAGTTAAAAAGGGTGAGATACTCTTCCCAAGAATCGACGTTGACAAAGAAATTGAAGCTCTGAATGATATAATCGGACAGTCTGTTGAAGAGTCCACAGAGCCTGAAATTGAGGTTACGCCTCTTGCACAAGAAATAACTATCGACGACTTTGCAAAGGTTGATCTGCGTGTTGCACTTGTCAAGTCATGCGAAAAGGTAAAACGCTCAAATAAGCTTCTCTGCCTACAGCTTGATGACGGAATGGGCGGACGTCAGGTTGTTTCCGGAATTGCAAAATGGTATTCACCGGAGGATCTCATCGGAAAAAAAGTTCTCGTTGTTGCAAATCTCAAGCCTGTAAAACTTTGCGGAGTTGAATCAAACGGTATGATCTGTGCTGCGGATATGCCTGACGGTACTTGCAAGGTAATTTTCCCTGATATGGATCTTCCATGTGGCTCAAAAGCAAGATAAATCAAATAAAACTGCCGGATTTATTCGGCAGTTAGTTTTGTGCCTGTAGCTCAGCTGGATAGAGCAACAGACTCCGACTCTGTAGGTCATGCGTTCAAATCGCACCAGGCACGCCAAAACCGTTATCGCACTGTCGATAGCGGTTTTTTTATGCCCGATCCAACAATGCTATAAAAACAACCAAAAATCATATGTCATTTTGCATAAAAATTCAATCAATATTATGTGCATTTATACGAAACTAATGAAATTTATCGTTAATTTTTAAGTAACTATTGACACCGGTATAGTATTGTGTTATATTATAACTGTAATCAAAGATAATTTAACGTATCCGAGTATATTAAGTAAGTGTTTTATCGAAAACTTTACGATACCCGAAATGTTGCTTGGGTTAAATTATTTCATTTGAGTCTTTAATTTCCTCAATTCTCAATCCCTGACAATTAGTTAGGGATATTTCTCTGTCTGGAGCAAAAAACCTGAAAACGCATGACTGCGTTCTCAGGTTTATTTTTATGTCAACTAAATTTTGTGAGTTTGTTGACAATCTTGCATTTCTATGATATAATTGTAAACTGAAAGAAGGTGATTATGTTGACAATCAAAAAATATTCAATTAAAAAATTAAGCTACTGTGCAATTTTTGTTGCACTGATGACAATCTGTTCGTGGATAACGATCCCTACTGCTGTGCCTTTCACATTGCAGACGCTCGGTGTTTTCCTTACCGTCGGACTTTTAGGAGGAAAGCTCGGAACTATTTCCGTGTTAGTATTTGTGCTGTTGGGTGCAATCGGTATCCCTGTGTTTTCGGGATTTAGCGGAGGATTCGGTGTAATTGCAGGAACAAGTGGTGGTTATATAATCGGATTTATTTTTTCCGCACTGGTAATGTGGCTGATAGAATACATTTTCGGCAGCAAGCTTACTGTTTTTATAATTTCAATGATAATAGGATTGCTTGTAATCTACACATTCGGAACTGTTTGGTTCAAGGTCGTCTACACAAGACAGACAGGTCCTGTTGGTATCGGTGCTGTACTCTCCTGGTGTGTTGTACCTTTCATTATACCTGATATTGCAAAAATGGTATGTGCAACTTTCATCATAAAGCGATTAAAAAAACATGTGTTAATTTAAAAACACATCATATAATGCAAAAAGAGGTGCGATCTAATCGCACCTCTTTTTATAAGTTAAGTATTAATATACTTTTTTAGTTCCGCCACAGTAATCAATAAGAGCCTGTGCAGCCGGAGGATTGAAAGCTTCCTTTCCAGGATAACCCTGAGCCGGTGAGCTTCCCTCAGGTCCGTGACCAAGGTTCATACTTGGATAGAAGTTAAGGAAGTCATATGGAGCACCTGAAATCCAGATTGTAAGTGATTTAGCAACAGTTCTTTCGTCCTGCATATAGAGGAGAAGTCCCTTGATAGCGATTTCAACGTGTTTCTTCTGAGCCTCGTATGTAACGAGCTCACTTGCATCCCAGTTATCAGTTTCCCAAACGTTAGGAGCAGTAAGTCCCTTGATACCCATACCGTATTCACCAATGCTCATTGGTGGAATATCTTCAGGAGCAATACCGAGCTTACCGATAAGTACCTTCTGGAGGAAGTTCTGCTCGTGTGTAAGAAGAGCGTCACGAACGTCCTCTGGAGTTGTAGTAACAGCGTTTGGATTTGTCTTATCAGCCGGTTCAAAGATGTCCATAGGCATATACTGTGAAACTGAGAATACATCAAGGCTTCTGATAAAGTCAGCCATATTCTGTCTTTCCTGCTGATTCATGTCGTCAACATAGAGAATATCAAGGTGATCTTCATAAGATTCACCAGAAGCTGTAACTCTATTGAAGTAGTCTTCGTGGTCTTCAATTTCGAGGAGATATTCAACGTGGTGACAGAAGTTGAATCCGATTACAACGTTGCCTCTGAGTGCCGCACTTGCATTAATTCTTTCCTTACAATATTCAGCCAACTGTACCCACTCATCTGAGTATCTCTTGATTGATGTCATAAGCTCAGCACCAATATCAAATCTTACCGGCTCAGCGAGCTTTGTGTTACCAATTTTTGCAAAAGTCTCTTCAAGAGCTTCAAATCCCTGATTGATCATTCCCATATAGTCATCAGCCATAGGATGAATTTCAGTAAACATACCTCTCCACCACTGTGAACCAGGAATATCAGGATTTACTTCTGAATATGACTCTGAGCCCCAAGCAAATCTCCATGGGTCGATATGGAGTCTGTAGTTAAGTCTAACACCCATCTTGAGAGCTTCAGACATAATTTCAGCCTGCTGTGATGGTGTGAGAGTGTGTGAATCATTCAACTTAATACCTTCATCATAAGTTGCGAGGTAATAAGTAGGTACGAAAGTCATTCTTCTGATATTATAATCTCCGCCCTCAGCAAAGAAGTTGAGCTTGAAATCAAGGCTTGGATCGTTGAAGTAGTTTTCTTCATTCCAGCCTGCGAAAATGATACCGACGTTTGAACCTGAGCCGTTTTCATACATTGACTTGTCATAAAGGTTTCCGAATGAACCGAAGTTTTTCACAAGATTATCCTGTGAGTAAAGCTTAGAACCACTGATGTCAACATTAGGAATAGTTCCGATATAATCACCGAAGTTCTCGTTTGTTGAAGGTGTTACAGTAGTATCAAGACCGGAATTATCACTTGGTTCAGGAATAATTGCTTCTGCTGCTATAGCATACTTATAAAGTACCTTAGCAAGATTCTTAGTATCGGCAGATGCTGTTGATCTCAATGTTGAATAAATATATGAGAATGCACCGTACATTGAAGTATCTGTGATCTGTGTTGTACCCTCAAGGAATTTGATTTCATACATCTTAGAGAGGTTGTTTGCAGGTACGTCAGAAATTTCACCATAGTAATCTCCGGATGCATTAGTCTGAACTTTAACTCTCTTTGATACACCATTTACCGTGTACTGCATATAGAGGTTAGACTTGTCAACTGATGAATCAATATCTGTGATGTATGTTCTGATACCTGTTCCTGAATCGAGGTAAAGAGTAGTCTGAAGGATTTCTGCCTTCTTTGTACCACGATATGGTCTGACGTCAGCTTCATAATCTGCAACTGTAGAAACAGTCACATCATTAAGGTTGATCAATTTGATGTTAGGAAGCTCTTCATCAGGATTAAAGTTTTTCTGAGCATAGTAACCATATGTCTGCATTGCCTGACCGAAAGCCTTTTTGATAGGATCAGTTGATAATGCATAAGCGTTTACATAGTCTGCAAGAACTACTGTATTACGAAGTACCGGTGCTGCATTAGTACCATCTGAAGCCTTCTTGATAACAAGACGAGCATTAAATTCCTTGTTCATATCGCAAGGCTTGATTGGCAATGTGAAGATGTAAGCCTTCTTACCGTTAATCATCTGATAGCTTCTCTTGTTAAGAGGAACTGTCACTGAAGTTACACCCGGAGCTGAGAATACAGCTTCAATATTGTAGTAATTGTTTACATATCCCTCAGGGATTGAATACAATACGTTTGCACCGATAATACCTGTAAGAGTGATACTCATCTGAGCGACTTCAGGCTCTCCAACGATTTCCGGCAATACCGGAGTAGGATTGTCACTTACTGATGAGCCTGTTGAAGCAAGGATCTTAACGTTGCTGATGCTTCCGTCCTGACCCTGTACAACAAGCTTATGTGAACCTGAGAATGCTGCGATCTGTGCAGGAGTAAATGTGTATGTATATGAACCACTTACACCTGAAGTTTCTACAAGCTCTGTCCAACCCGGATCAACTGCGAGCTTCAATGCACCTGCGTTACCTGTAAATACAACCTTAGCTGACTTGTAACCTGCAAGGCTGAAGTCGATTGAATAGCTTGTATCCCAAGCAAGAGAGCCTGAGCCCTTCTGTGCAATTACTTTTGAATCTGATGATGCTGTGCTTGATGAGTCAGTATTTGATGAGCTATCAGGCTTTGAAGAAGAGCTGTCTGATGAAGTTGAGCTCTTTGAGCCGATAATCTTAACGTTGCTGATGCTTCCGTCCTGACCCTGTACAACAAGCTTATGTGAAC
>JAUNJM010000014.1 GCA_030533265.1 Ruminococcus sp.
ATAGAGCAGGAAGATGAACTGCCTGAACCGAAGCCGGTTGTGAGGTCGATTTCCGAGAGAGTAGCAAACCCAAGGACCGTGAGCTGTACTGTGGTTGAGCCTGAGCCGGTGCAGGAGATTACGGTGCCGACAGAGCATGAGATTCTGAGTAGCATAATCGAGCCTCCCAAGACGGTTTTTAAGCCGAACTATTGGAGCATGAGAAGATATTTCTGGGGAAAAAGTCCTGTTGGTGACGATGACAGAAATAATTTCTGGCTTTATGGATAAATAAGGAGAAAAGGAACAGTATAATGAGTATAAGAGAAAAATTGCCTGTACTGGAAGCGATACTTTTTGCAGGTGGAGAGCCTGTTGACATTGATAAGCTGTGTCTTTCAATGGATCTTGAAAGCTCGCAGGTAAAGGAATTGCTTGAAATGCTGAGTGAAAAGTATAAGAACAGCGAAAGTGGTATTGAACTGCTGAAGCTGGAATCGTCCTATCAGCTTGCGGCAAAAAAAGAGTATGCACCTTATATCAAAACGGCACTTGAAATCAAGAAGAACGCAGTGCTTTCACCTGCGGCGATGGAAGTGCTTGCTATTGTGGCATATAATCAGCCTGTTACAAAAAGCTTTATCGAAAACGTAAGAGGAGTCGATTCATCAGGAGTAGTAAACTCGCTTGTAGAAAAGAGTCTTCTTTCAGAAGCAGGCAGACTCGACCTGCCGGGACGACCTATCGCATACAAGACGACGGATAATTTTCTCAGAAGCTTTCAGCTTACAGGCTTGGGTGATCTGCCTCCTGTACCTGAGAAAAAAGAGCAGATAACTATTGACGATATAACGGAAAACAACGACAACGATTAATTCAGCAAACACAGATTGGAGATGATGACAATAATTGTATTGTGGATATTGCTTGCTATAATTGCTCTTATTGTCATAATACTGCATTTTTCTGTGTCGCTGTATCTGAAATTCGATGATGACGGTCTGAGCGTTAAAGCAAAGTATATGTTTTTCACGCTCTATCCAAGGAAACCAAAGGAGAAAAAGCAAAAGAAAAGAAAACCAAAGAGTAATAAAAAAGAGCAGTATGCTGCTTATGATGACGATTTTTCAGACAGTCTTGAAGATGAGCTTGATGTTTCTGATGACGTGATTCAGGAGAGTTTTGTTCAAGCGGATGAGCAAGCGGTTGAAGCTGAGTCTGAGAGTACGGCTGAGAGTATTCCTGAGTCGAAGGCACAACCCGAAACGGAAGAAAAAGTACCTGAAGCTAAACCGAAGCCAAAGAAGAAAAAGAAAAAAGACAAGAAAAAGTATAAGTCTGAGAAAAAAGACGGCGGTGTTTTATCATCAGTTAAAACGAAGTTCAACAAGTACAAGCCATATTTCCCGATGGGCTGGAAGTATTTCAAGAAGCTTCTTAAAGCGATACGGTTTACTGATGTTAAAATCGAGGTCAATGTCGGCAGGGAGGACGCTCACGAGGCGGCGATTTACTATGGCACAGTTCAGGGGTTGGTGTTCAACACGCTTGGACACATTTGCAATATCTTTTCGGTGAAGATAAAAAAAGCCGATGTCAACTGTATTTTCACAAAGAATACTATTGACGCAAATGCAGAGTGCTATGTTAGAGTAAGACCGAGTACGTTGATTGCTATTGCGGTATGTACGGGAGTCAATTTCCTGCACATATTCTTAAAGCAAAGACGTTTGAATAAGAAAAATCAACAAAATGAAAATAAATATTTAGTGGAGGTAAATTAATATGAGCGAAAACACAAAGCTTGAAGGACTCGTAAAAACTGCAATGGAAAAGATTCACGAAATGGTGGATTGCGAAACTATTGTCGGAAAGCCTATAGTAACTGCTGACGGTACAACGATAATCCCTGTTTCAAAGGTATCATTTGGTTTTGCATCAGGTGGTTCAGACCTGCCTACAAAATCTACAAAAGACCAGTTCGGTGGAGGTTCAGGAGCAGGAGTGACAATAAGCCCTGTAGCGTTTATCGCTATTCACAACGGCGAAACAAAGCTTTTGCAGATGACAACCAACACACCGTATGAAAATGCAGTTGTTAATGTTGTTCCTGATGTTGTTGACAAGATAATCGACTTTGTTGATAAAAAAACAGGTAAAAAAGAGCAGGAATAATTCTCAGCTTACGACGCACTCTAATAAAAATAACATTGAAAAGGTGTGTCGTAATTGAAAATATTATCTTTTATTTCAGCGTTGATAGTGTCACTGACTGCGTTTCCGCTCTGTGCGGACGCTGTTGATATTGCAGAGATCTCGGCAAAGGGAGCAGTGCTTTTAGACCCTGTTTCGGGTGAGATACTCTTTGCCAAAAACGCTGAGCAGAAGCTTCCGATGGCAAGCACAACAAAAATCATGTCGGCACTTATTGCACTCGAATCGGGCAATCTTGATGAAGAATTCGTTGTAGATTCTGATGCCATAAAGATTGAAGGCTCATCAATGGGATTGCAGGAGGGCGACAGGGTAACGATGCGTACACTTGTCCACGGAATGTTGTTGCCGAGTGGAAACGATGCTGCAAATGCAGCGGCAGTAAGGATCAGTGGAAGTGTCGGGAATTTTGTACAGTTGATGAATGATCGTGCGGCGGAAATGGGATTGGATTCAACTCATTTTGTAACCCCTTCGGGACTTGATGACGATACCGATGAGCATTACTCAACGCCTCTTGATATGGCAAAGCTGACTGTCGAGGCGATGAAAAACCCTGATTTTCGGGATATTTGCAGAAAGTACAACGCAAAGGTTAAATTCGGTAATCCACCGTATGAGCGTTGGCTCAGAAATTCCAACAAGCTTCTCAACAGTTGTGAGGGCGTTATCGGAGTGAAAACGGGGTTTACTGACAAGGCAAAACGCTGTCTTGTGTCTGCCTGTGAAAGAAACGGTGCAACGCTTATCTGTGTTACGCTGAATGCTCCTGATGACTGGCTTGACCATTCAAGGCTTTATGATTATGGTTTTACTATGTTTGAAAAACAGAGGTTGAATCTGAAGAGCAATGAATTTTCGATCAACGTTGTAGGCGGAGAGCAGGATGACGTTCTTTGCACAACTGATATACCGCAGGTCGCTATGCTAAGGGACATGGCTGATGACGTTGATGCCCAGGTGTATATTGATCACTTTTTGTATGCACCTGTTGCCGAGAACACTGTTGTCGGTAAGGTGAGATACAGCTATAACGGGCAGGTTATCAGTGAACAGCCGATAGTAACCGCTGAGCCTGTAGAGTATGAGGCTGCTGAACGTGAGCAAAGCTTCTGGGAGAAAATAAAAGATATATTCGATTAAAATAATCCGAAGGGCTTTTGCCCTTTACATAATTTCATGCTGTGAAGCATTAAGGAGTAGTGAATATGGAAAAAATCAGAATTCAGAAAATCATTGCCGAGAGTGGCTACTGTTCAAGACGAAAGGCTGAGGAGCTTATCAGCAAGAACAGGGTGCAGGTCAACGGACGGCCTTGCAAGCTTGGTGACAAGGCATTACCTTTGAAGGATCTCATCACGATTGACGGTGAACCTCTCCGTGTAACAAAGAAAAAGGAAATGCACTATATAATGTTGCATAAACCAAGAGGCTATGTTACGACCATGAGTGACGAGTTTGACAGAAAGTGCGTTACCGATCTGTTGGGCGATTTTCCTGACAGAGTTTACCCTATCGGCAGACTTGACAAAAACTCAGAGGGACTTCTGCTGTTCACCAATGACGGCAGGTTTGCTAACGATATTATGCACCCGTCAAAGCACATTTCAAAGACATATCGTGTAACGGTGCGTCCGGATATAAACGACGAACAGCTTGTGGCACTATCAGAGGGTGTTGAAATTGACGGCAAAAAAACATTGCCTGCAACAGTAATCGTGCTTGACAAACAGCCCGGACGAGTTGTTATGCAGATAACCATTCACGAGGGCAGAAACCGCCAGATCAGAAAAATGTGTGAGGCTGTCGGACTCGAAGTTGCAAGACTTAAACGTACATCAATCGGACCAATCAAGCTTGGTATGCTAAAACCCGGCGACTACCGTGAGCTTAAACCCGATGAGCTGAGAGCTTTGAGAAACGCTATTACAAAAGCAAAATGATATTTTACAGACGGCAATTATGTCGTCTGTTTTTTTCACAATATTGAGGAAGTTTTATAGATAATAGCATTGATTAAAGCGAAAATAATCAAAATTTTAGTGAGCAGATAAAACTGTTCACTTTTTATATGTCTAAATAGTTAACAAAAGTTATATTAAAAGTAAAAGTATGCATTTTTGTCTTGCTAAGAGGAAGAAAAAATAGTATAATTGTAAATGTATAGATTTGAGTTGACGTTTTGAAAAATATGTCGGCTCATATAAAAATGATTAGGAGGAAACTGTATGTCTGATTCAATAAAAAATCTTGCAGAGCTTAAAGCTAAGGCTATGGAAGCTACAAATGCAAGAACCAGATTGACATATTTGTTTGATGAAGGTGTATTTACCGAGCTTGACCCTTATGTAACAGCAGGGAACGATCTTTCAGGAGTGATAACTGCATTCGGTTATGTAGAGGGAAATCCTGTCTATGCATTTTCACAGGATATAACTGTGAAAAAGGGTGCTTTGACAGAAGCTCAGGCAAAGAAGATAGTAAAAGTATATGACCTTGCTGCAAAAACAGGAGTACCTGTTGTTGGCATTTATGATTCATTCGGAGCTGATCTGAGTGAGCCTTGCAAGGCACTTAATTCATATGGCGAACTGCTTATGTGGACATCAAATCTTTCAGGAGTTGTACCGCAGATCTCAGTTGTTGCAGGAACTTGTGCAGGAACTTCAGCAATGCTTGCAGAGTCAGCAGACTTTGTGGTAGTAACTGAGGATTCTGAGCTTTATGTTGCACCGAATACAGGTGTTGGAAACGCTGCTGAAAACGGTACAGCGTCAGTTGTTGCAAAGGACGATAAGGAGGCTGTTGAAGCAGCAAAGAATATTCTTCTCAAGCTTCCACAGAACAACCTTTCACCTGTTCCTATGTATGAGTTTGAATTGCCTGAAGCAGTGTTCGGTAAGGATGCTCAGTCACAGGCAGAAGCTATCTGTGATGCGGACAGCGTTATTGAGCTTTCAGAAAAGTTCGGTAAGGCATCATATACAGCACTCGGAAGTATCGGTGGAGCAACAGTTGGTGTGGTTGCAACAAATAAGACTGCTGATATGCTTACATCAAACGACTGTACAAAGATTGCACGTTTCGTAAGAATCTGCGATTCTTATGCAATTCCTGTAGTGACTCTTGTTGATACTGAAGGCTTTGAAGCAAATAATGATACAGAATCAGCAGGTGCAGTAAGAGATATGACAAAGCTTGCTCATGCTTATGCAGAGGCAACTACAATAAAGATTTCCGTTGTAACAGGTAAGGCGTATGGTCCTGCATTTATCGCACTTGGTGGAAAGGGTGCAAACGCTGACCTCGTGTATGCACTTGAGGATGCAGTTATTTCACCACTTGCTCCGGTTACAGCAGTTGAATTCCTTGAGCATGATAAACTCAAGGGTGCAGATGATCTTACAAAGGCAAGAAATGAGCTTGCTGATAAGTATGCTAAGGAGCAGGCAAACTCAGCAATCGCTGCTATTAATGGCTGCGTTGATGACATTATAACTCCTGCACAGCTCAGAGAAACTCTTGTAAACTCTATCGAGATAATGGCAGGAAAGAGAATCTCAAGACTTCCTAAAAAGCACAGCAACATTCAGTTGTAATAAATATATAGATAGGTGGTAATCAGTATGAAAAGATATAACATTACAGTAAACGGTAAGGCTTATGACGTAGCAGTTGAAGAGATTGACGCAGGTTCTGCACCGGTTGTATCAGCACCGGCAGCTCCTGTTGCATCATCACCTGCACCTGCTGTAGCACCTGTAGCAGAGGGTACAAAGGTTACAGCTCCGATGCCCGGAACTATCCTTGATATCAAGGTTTCAGTTGGTGATACAGTTCAAGCAGGTCAGGCAATCATGGTGCTTGAAGCTATGAAAATGGAAAATGACGTAAACGCTCCATGTGCAGGAAAGATTCTCAGCATCAATACAACAAAAAGCTCTGCTGTTGAAACCGGTGCAGTTCTTGCAGTGATCGGTTGATAAATTCATCAGAATGATATCGAAAGGATTGAATTAAATGGCAAAGCTAAATATAACAGAAACTGTATTGCGTGACGCACATCAGTCGCTTATTGCAACAAGAATGTCAATAGATGAAATGAAGCCTATCCTTTCTCAGATGGATAAGATCGGATTCTATTCAGCAGAGGTCTGGGGTGGAGCAACATTTGACTCCTGTATCCGTTTTCTGAACGAAGATCCATGGGAAAGACTCCGTACTATAAGAAAAGAAATGCCTAATACAAAGCTCCAGATGCTTTTCAGAGGACAGAATATGCTTGGTTATCGTCACTATGCTGATGACCTTGTTGAGTATTTTGTACAGAAGTCTATCGCAAATGGTATTGACATAATCAGAATTTTTGACGCACTTAATGATATCAGAAACCTCGAAACAGCTATCAAGGCTGCAAACAAGGAAAAGGGTCATGCACAGGTTGCTATTTCATATACATTAGGTGAGGTTTTCACACACGAATATTATATGGACTATGCAAAGAGAATTGAAGCTGCAGGTGCAGATTCAATCTGTATCAAGGATATGGCTGCACTTCTTACTCCTTATGAGGCATCAACACTCGTAAAGGATATCAAGTCTGTAGTCAAGATCCCTGTACACCTGCATACTCACTACACATCAGGTCTTGCATCAATGTGTATCATGAAAGCTGTTGAGGCTGGCGTTGACGGTGTTGACACAGCAATGTCACCACTTGCTCTTGGTACATCTCATGCACCAACTGAGTCTATCGTTGCAGCATTTCAGGGTACTGAGCATGATACAGGTCTTGACCTTGTAAAGCTCACAGAGATAAGAGAGTATTTCATGGGAGTCAGACAGAAGTATATCGAATCAGGTCTGCTTGATCCGAAAATGCTTGCTACTGACGCTAATGCACTTATCTATCAGGTACCGGGTGGAATGTTGTCCAACCTGCTTTCACAGCTCAAACAGGCTGGAAAGGCTGATCAGCTCAATGAAGTTTTACTGGAAGTTCCAAGAGTTCGTAAGGATTCAGGATTCCCTCCGCTCGTTACTCCTACATCACAGATCGTTGGTACTCAGGCAGTGTTCAACGTAATCATGGGTGAGAGATATAAGACAGTTACAAAAGAATTCAAGGGACTGGTCAAGGGTGAATACGGTAAGACACCTGTTGAAATTGATCCTGAATTCCAGAAGAAGATACTTGGTGCAGAAGAGCCGATTACCTGTCGTCCTGCTGATCTTCTCAAGCCTGAGCTTGAAGACATGAAGAAGGAATGTGCAGAGTGGACAGAGCAGGAAGAAGATGTTCTGACATATGCAATGTTCCCGAAGGTTGCACCAAAGTTCTTTGAACAGAGAAGAAACAAGCTTTACGGTGTTGACGGAACACATTCTGATGCAGAAAGTAAGGTTCATCCGGTTTAAAAATGATAAAAGAGCTTACGTTCAAAGGTAAGCTCTTTGTTTTTCGATAGTAAGAGGCTAAAATGACGAAATTTATATCTAAAATGGTTGATATAGGCTTTGGAACATTGTTTCTGATAGCAACGATAATCGCTTTAGCAGGCAGTTATCTGATATTGAATAATATTTTTGGTTTTGCAGCAATTTCGATGGTGCTTATAGTCGGATCAGCGTTGCTGATATGCTATTTGCTTCACAGGGCAGAAAAATGCTTGAAAACCCGTGATAAGCTGTGCGTCAGGATAATATATATACTTCCGATAGTTTTGCTTATTTTTCAGATACTGTTTGTGTTGCTTGTTGACTATACTCCGAGAAATGATTTGAGTCACGTTTGTAAGGGCGCAGAAAACTTTGTGAAGTATGGTATCGACTCAATACATAACGGTCTGCCTGAGCGTCACCAACATTATTTTTACGTCTATCCGAACAATCATATGCTTTTGATGATAATTTCGGGACTTTACAAGATAAGCTACGAGCTTACGGGAGAGGTATCAAACTTTCTGCCGACAGTCCTTAACATAGTGTCGCTTAACCTGGCATACATTTTTATGATCGCATCGGCGAGGCTGATATACGATCCTGCCAAAACTGTGATTTGTGCGATAAGGGGACTCATGTTTGTTCCGATCATCACTTATGCGCATATTTTTTACACCGATTCGTTCGGAATGCTTTTCGTGTCGTTGGGGATTTATCTCTACTTGAAATTCCGTAAAGAGTGCAATTTTAAAAAGCAGATCTTGTGGCTTGTAAGCTGTGGATCGGTCATTGCAGTCGGATATAAAATGAAGGGCAGTCTGATCGTACTTCTTGCAGCGATCATCATTGATGTTATCATACACAAGAGTTCCATAAAAGCAAAGCTTGCAAAAATTGCAACTCTTGTTACAGTGTTCTCTGTGATAGTACTGCTCGTGAGCATGACTATCATGAGCGTTTTTGATTTCTCAAAAGAGGAACTGGAAAAATATCAGTTTCCAATGATCCACTGGGTTATGATGACTGCAGATAAACATGGTGGGTATAACGTTGATGATTTTTATTACACCAAAAGTTTTGACGGTACTCAGAGCAAAACAGACGCAGACATCAAAAGACTTGAAGAAAAGCTCAGGAATCAGGGTGTATCGGGATTCGGAAAACATATCGTTATCAAGGCATGGTATACTTGGTCTGATGGCAGGTATATGTCCTCTTACTATTATAAGGATAGCAAGTTTTTGAACAGCAAAGCTTTTTATGTTATTGCAGGTGCGTTGCATTTTGCACTGATGTTTCTGATCTTGCAAAGCTTTATAGCAAAATGGAGAAAACGTACCATCTCTATTGATAAGAATATGTTTCTGAAAATTTGCCTGTGTGGATTGTTTGTGTTCCTACTTTTGTGGGAGGCAAGAAACAGGTATTGCATAAGCTTTATGGCTCTGTTTGCAATGATCCAATCAGATCCGGAGGAAAGTTATGAACAAAAAAGAGGTTAGTGAAATTAAGAAAGTCTTTTCAGATGATTGTGGCTTTTTTACTGTAAATCACGTTGTTTCAGCGTTTGTTGACGCTGAGAAAAATATAAAATACAAGTCCAATAGATTGTACAACACACTGCCGTCAGAGGAATCGGAATACATAATGATAAATCTGAAAAAGGTGCTCAGTGGACAACTTGGAAAGAATCTGCTGGAGTATCAATTCCCGAGGGATTCGTATGAAGACGGTGGCTCGCAGAAGTTTTTTTACGATGTTTTGCAGAGCAAGCTCAAGGACGATGATATGGTTGACCGTTTTCTTAACAGCATCGTTGAGAAGATGGAGTATGTTTCGACCTATGCGATTTTTTCTGCACATTGTACATACAGCGTCCTGAAAAAGAACAAAAATGATGATTTTGCAGACGATTCTGAGCTTGATTATAACTTTATCATAACAGCGATTTGTCCAGTAAATCTGCGTATTGACGGACTTGTTTACAGTGATGAAACGAATGAGATAGTCAAGAAAATCGGTGGTGACAAAATCGTTGAACTGCCATCGGACGGATTCCTGTTCCCTGTTTTTTCAGACAGGACTCCCGATGTCAACGGTGTTATGTACTACACCAAAAACGCAAAAAAGCCGAACACATCAATCGTTGATGAACTGCTCGGCTGTGAGTTTGTTATGTCATGCCAGTCTGAGAAGGCAACGTTCCACGCAATACTGAACAATGTCGTTTCCGATGAGCTTGACTATTCGCTGATAACGACAGTCAACGAGAAAATCCAGGAGATCGTTGACCAGAACAGTCATGAAACCGAGATTCCGACTATTGACGAAAACAAGCTTTCGTCAATTCTCTGGGAATCGGGAGTAAGTCAGGAAAAGCTTGAACATCTGCCGAAGGTGTACAAAAATGCACTTGGTGATAAGCCATTGACGGCTGTGAATCTGGTTGAAAAAAAGACGGTACTCAGCGTTCCGAGCATAACGGTGAACATCAGCAAGGACGGTGTAAACAAGGTGAGAACTGAGATGATAGACGGCAGAAAATGCCTTATTATCGACCTTGATGATCCTGAAATCTCGGTAAACGGTATCTCAGCAACAATCGACTGACATAAAAGCTCTCTCATAGGGGTAACCATGAGAGAGCTTATTTTATTTTAGTGTTCTGAATCTTAAAAAAGCAACGACAATCAAAAAGGCGGCAGCGATACCCGAAAACAGTATAAAAATATACTCATTCCTGTCATCTTTTTGCACTCTGTTGCTCTGTGCAGGATTTGCCATGACGTCGTAATGATAGTAGTATCTTTCAGTACGGATAGTCTTGTCAACACATTCGCTGATAGCGTCATGACCTGCTTGATTGGGGTGAATGTCCATTTGTTTAATTCTTGTCATTTTCTCAGCAGAGCCTGTAAGCTTTGAATAAACATCAGCGACAATATATTTCGCATCATCGTTCTTGTGCGATTCTATAGATGAGTTCAAAGCAAGTATTTTCTCTCTGACAAAATTCTTGACCTGAGCCTGCTCAAAGTCTTCAAAAGGGTTATAAAGCGTCTGAATTACCAGAACGCCATCACTTTTTGCATTGATTTGAACAGCAATCTGAGTAAGGTTAGCTTCAAATGTGCTGAGCCTCTCATCAATTTCCGTACCGAGTGAGGTTATCGAGTCAATTATCTCAGACATGTTGTTTTTCAGGTTTTTGGAATCAATTTTGAGATCGTTTTTTATAAAGTCCCAAAGCACCGTAAGCAAGTCATTGCCACCGATAGAAACTACAACAGCATCAGCATTACGGAGTTGTTGGTCAAAAGTGCCTGAAAGCAATTTTTCAAGCAGTTCACCTGATGTCTGACCGTCAATAGCTTCATTATGCATTGAGGTTTTGCATTTGCCGTCAAGCTCGAAAGAATACTTTTCAGCAAGCTGGTTTGCATACGATCTGCATTTTTCTTTGCCATCGCTATATCCGTCAAGACCGAACCCTGTAGCGATTGAATCACCGAGAAACAGTATGTTCGGAGGAATATCTGTAACGACATCCTCTGTGTGTGCCGATACGGAGAGAGGAGTGGATATACTACCCAGTGTGAGCAGTGTTGAAATAAAGCATAAGAAAAATCGTTTCAAAATAATCACCTCAATAAAAAATAATCAGGCAGAAAGTGATATACTTCCTGCCTGATTTTTATGCCTGCAGATAAGACTTAACAAGTGCCTGCAAAAGCTCATCTCGGTCAATGTGACGGATCAGGCTTCTTGCATTTTTATGCGTTGTTATGTAAGTAGGATCCTCAGAAAGAATATAGCCTACTATCTGATTTATAGGATTGTATCCTTTTTCTCTTAAAGCGTCATAGATAATTGTAAGGTTTCTTTTCAATTCACTTTCCTTGTCATGAGCAACTGAAAATTCCATAGTCTGTTCATGCATAAAGCTCATCTCCATTTCTCTTAATCCTTTAATTATGTCATATAACTATTATAACCTATATTCAGAAAAATAACAAGTCTTTTTATGAAATTTATTAAATTTGCATAAATCTTATCATATAATTTTTACATTCTGAGATTAATACCCATTTCTCCGAGAGCCTTAAGAACCTTATCCATAGCCTTGTCAGCCTGCTCGTCTGTGAGAGTAGCGTCATGCGATCTCATAGAGATAGAGTAAGAAACAGATTTTTTTCCTTCCTGAATCTGCTTACCCTTGTAAACGTCAAACAGAGTGATCTTTTCAAGTATAGTACCGACAGCCTTTTTGATAGCCTTTTCGATATTTGCAACAGGAACGCTGTCATCGCAGACAACAGAAATATCTCTTGTTGTAGCCGGGAATTTTGGCAGTGGCTTGTATTTCTTTTCAACATTAGCCTTAGCCATAAGCTCAGGAACGTTGATTTTAGCAACATAAGCCCTTGTGTCGATAGAGTAATTTTCGAGAACATCAGGGTGAAGCTCACCGAAAATACCGATTTCCTCACCGTCGATTCTGATAACAGCAACACGACCGGGGTGGAACGAAGCGAACTCATCGAAGCTGCAATCAGCCTCAGCACGTTCAATATCGTAATCAACAGCACCAGCCTTGTCGAGAACGCCCTCAACGATACCCTTGAGAGAGAAGAAGTCAAGGCTACCGTCAGTATTGTACATACCAACACCGAGTCTTAAAGGCTCAACAGGAAGAATCTCGCCGTCGATAGGGATATACTCGTTTCCGAGTTCAAAAACAGCACACTCAGCGTTTCTGAAGTTATAGTTTCTTGAAAGAACCTCGCAAACTGATGGCAGAATAGTTGTTCTCATAACGCTTGTATCCTCACCGAGAGGGTTTGTGATAACAACAGTGTTTCTGAGTTTTGAGTCAGCAGGGAGATTTATCTTGTCAAAATATTTAGGAGAAATGAAAGAGAATGTTGAAATTTCGTTTACGCCCATAGAGAGCATTGCGTTTTTAATTCTCTTTTCAAACTTCTGCTTAGGAGTTCTCTGAGCCTGAGCAACACCACTGATAATAGTGCTTGGAATGTTATTATAGCCATAAATTCTTGCGATTTCCTCAGCGATGTCAGCTTTACATTCGATGTCGATACGGTAGTAAGGAGAAACAACCATACCGTTTCTGACCTCGAACCCAAGGCGGTTGAGATATTCTATCATAGTGCTTTCAGGAATGTCAGTACCGAGGAAGTTGTTTATCCATTCAGCATCGAACTCAACAGTTTTGTGAGTCTTGTCGCAGTTGTCAGCATCAATGAAAGTAGCCACAACATCACCGGCGTCAAGCTCCTCAACAAGTTGGAAAGCTCTTATAAGAGCGTCATAAGCATTATTAGGGTTAAGACCCTTTTCGTATCTTGATGAAGCCTCAGTTCTCATGCCGAGCTTTTTGGCAGTAGTTCGTACAGAAGCACCGTCAAAGCAGGCAGACTCAAAAACAACCGTAGTAGTGTCGTCCATGATACCGCTGAATTCTCCACCCATAACACCGGCAACAGCAACAGGCTTCTGAGCGTCAGCGATAACGAGCATTTCCTCTGAAAGCTCACGTTCAACGCCGTCAAGAGTAGTGATTTTTTCACCTGCCTTAGCGTTTCTTACAACGATAGACGCACCGTCAACATATCTGAGGTCAAATGCGTGCATCGGGTGACCGTATTCAAGCATTATAAAGTTTGTGATGTCAACAAAGTTGTTGATAGGACGAACACCGCAAGCACGAAGACGCTCTCTTAACCAGCGTGGAGAAGGCTTTATACGAACGTTTTTAACGATACCTGCCATGTATCTCGGACAAAGCTCAGTGTTTTCGACTCTGACAGAAAGCATATCCTCGATATTGCCGTCAACGCCCTTGAACTCAGGCTTTTTGACATCGAAAGGAACATTGAAAGTAGCAGCGGCCTCACGAGCAAGACCGATAACAGACATACAGTCAGGTCTGTTTGAAGTTATCTCAAATTCTACAGTTGTGTCATCAAAGCCGATAGCCTTTTTGATGTCAGCACCGACAGTCTTGTCGCAGTCGTCACCGAGAATAAAAATACCGTCCTCAATAGCGTAAGGAAAATCGTTCTTTGTAAGCCCGAGTTCACTGAGTGAGCAGAGCATACCGTTTGAAGCAACACCTCTGAGCTTGCCTTTAGTGATTTTTACAGGCTTACCGTCATGAAGAACAGTAGACTTGTGTTTAGCAACAGGGACAAAATCGCCCTCATTAACATTCTGAGCACCGGTTACAATCTGAACAGGCTCATCTTCACCGACATCTACCTGAGTGATAAACATATGGTCAGAATCAGGGTGAGGAACAACAGAAAGCACCTTTCCGACAACTACGTTAGAGAGATAATCTCCCTCTTCCTCATAACATTCAACCTTTGAGCCTGACATAGTCATACCGGCACAGAATTCTTTTATATCGCACTTGCAGTCAACATAATCAGCAAGCCATTTCATTGACAAATCCATAATCAAAAACCTCCCCTAATTAAAATTGTCCCAGAAATCTCATATCGTTTTCATAAAGCAGACGCATATCATTGATACTGTATCTGCCCATAGTAATTCTTTCAAGACCGATACCGAAAGCAAAGCCACTGTAAACTTCAGGGTCGATGCCACAGCCTTCGAGAACCTTAGGGTGAACCATACCCGAACCGAGAAGCTCAACATATCCTTCGCCCTTGCACATTGAACAGCCCTTACCTTGACAGTTAAAGCACATCAGGTCAACTTCAGCAGAAGGCTCTGTGTAAGGGAAGTGATGAGGTCTGAGTCTTATTTTAGCGTTCTCACCGTAGAGGCGTTTCATAAGCAATTCAAGAGTGCCCTTGAGGTCGCTCATAGTGATACCCTTGTCGATAACAAGGCCTTCGATCTGGTGGAACAGAGGTGAGTGAGTAGCGTCAACAGCGTCAGAACGATAAACACGACCGGGAGAAATGATTCTGATTGGGGGCTTCATTTTTTCCATAGTTCTGATCTGAACGCTTGAAGTCTGTGTTCTGAGAACAACGTTATCATTGATATAGAAAGTATCCTGAGTATCTCTTGCAGGGTGGTGCTTAGGCATATTGAGTGCCTCAAAGCAGTAGTGATCAGTTTCGACCTCAGGGCCTTCAACGATATCGAATCCCATTCCGAGGAACACTTCCTCAACTTCCTCAAGAACAGCGTTAAGAGGGTGAGGATTACCGATTTTCGAAGTATTACCGGGGAGTGTTACGTCAAGAGTTTCAGCAGCAAGTCTTACCTTTGCCATTTCAGATTTAATACTGCTTGCTCTTTCTGAGATAGCAGATTCAATATCTGAACGAATCTTATTAGCAAGCTGTCCCATAACAGGTCTTTCCTCAGGAGAAAGCTTACCCATCTGTTTTAGGATATTTGAGATCTCACTTTTTTTGCCGAGGAATTTAATTCTGAATTCTTCGAGCAATTTAGGGTCAGAGATTTTAGTCAGTTCTTCTTTAGCACGAACTTCAATGCTTTTGAGCTGGTCTTTCATTAAACTTCAATCCTTTCAAAAAAGTAATAAAAAAGCCTTGTCCCGAACTAATCAGGACAAGACAGAACTTGCATAAACCACCTATTAGTCAAAGAGCCAACACTCTCGCATCTTTAACGCAGATAAACGTCTGAGCTTACTGGATTCGGCACAGCCACTCGCAAGTGAACTTCGGTCGCATTAGAAATAAGACGGCTTTCAGAAAATGCACACGCATTGCCTCTTTCTCTGGAAATCATGACAGCGACTTACTCTCTTGGTCACAATGTTTAAAGAAATTATAGCACATAAACTTACTCATTTCAAGGCTGGTTAAAAAAAGTTTACAATTACAACCCATGTTTATGCAAAGGGTCCCACAAATCATCCTCGTCCTCCTCATCTTCGATGATGTTGTATTCCTTGTGAGGATACTTTATCTGCTCATAGAGGTTGTCGATGAGAAAAAGCTTGGCTTTAGTATCCTGGAATTTTAGTTTCAGGGTATTATCCTGAGAAACGGCATTTTCGGTACCCTTTTTTGAAACTGTCTGAGCAGAGCAGTTGTGACCATCTTTAAGATATACAATAATATCACCGTGATTATTCTGATAGGACCTGATTATATCCGAATAGAAAAGCACAACCGTGGTATGCTTTTTACTCAGAGTGTAACCCTGACAATGCTCAAGCCTGTCGTCATAGATTCTTGTATAAAGGCTGGTATCTCTTGACAAAGCCGAAACGTTATAGAGGAGCAGGGCAGTTAGTGCATTACCCACAGCGATAAGCCACAGCAGGACTTTTATGATAAGTACATTTACAAAGAATCCGATTACAAAAATCACCGTTGCCAGCACAAGATTCTTATACATATTATTCTGCATTTTTTTATGTTCGCTCAGATCGTGAATAGCTTTTTGCTGTTTGCCATAAACGTCAAGCTCAGGAGGGTATTCATATAGAAGCATAATTAAAACCTCGTCTTAGAAAAACAGGACTGAGCAAAAGCCAGTCCTGAATCCGATTATTTTTTAGAATCTCTTGCTCTGATTTCAGCACGTCTGATTTTACCACTGATAGTCTTAGGAAGCTCGTCAACAAATTCAATGATTCTCGGATATTTGTAAGGAGCAGTAGCACCCTTGACATATTCCTGCAATTCCTTGACAAGCTCGTCACCTGCCTTGTCCTTGTAAGCCTTTGTAAGAATTATAGTAGCCTTTACGACCTTACCTCTGATAGGGTCATCAGCAGCAGTGACAGCACATTCAAGAACAGAAGGATGTTCCATAAGGATACTTTCTATCTCAAACGGTCCGATACGGTAACCGGAAGCCTTGATAACATCATCAGTTCTTCCGACATACCAGAAATATCCGTCCTCATCTTTATAAGCAGTGTCACCCGTGTGATACATACCGAAACGCCAAGCGTTTTCGTTCTCAGCAGGACTGCGATAGTATTCGACAAACAGAGCAGGATGCTCTCCACGTTTTGCAATAACAGCGATTTCACCTGTTTCACCGACTCCGACAGGTTCACCGTTTTCATTAACAATCTCGACCTGATAAAGAGGAGTAGGCTTACCCATAGCACCGGGCTTAGGCTCCATACCGTAAAGGTTTCCGACGATTACAGTAGTTTCAGTCTGACCATAGCCCTCCATCAGTTTAAGACCGGTGTACTCATACCACTTGTTGAATACTTCAGCGTTAAGGGCTTCACCTGCAATACAACTGTATTTGAGTGAAGAGAGGTCATAGCTTTCAAGCCCTTCCTTGATAAAGAATCTGAACATAGTTGGTGGAGCACAGAATGAAGTGATCTTATAGTCCTGAATCATTTTGAGGATATTGGCAGGAACGAATCTGTCAAAGTCATAAATGAAAACAGTAGCACCGCAGATGAACTGTCCGAACATTTTACCCCATGCACACTTTGCCCAACCGCTTTCAGAAACGGTGAGGTGCAGAGAGTTTTCATCAAGATGATGCCAGTGCTTAGCAGTCAGGATGTGAGCAGCAGCAATAGAGTATCTATGCAGAACCATTTTCGGATAACCCGTAGTACCTGAACTGAAATACAGAAGCATAGGATCTTCAACACGGGTTTCAATTCGGTCAAACGTCTTAGGATACTTTTCCATCTCAGAGAGAAAATCTATCCAGCCGTCAGCACAGCCGTGAGTGATAAACTTTTCAGCTATGCCGTCATATTCAAGCAGAGCATTGTCAATATGCTCCGGTACTTTGTCTTCAGCAGTAGCAACGATGTATTTAACATCAGCGGACTTGAATCGATAAACAAAATCCTTTTTCATGAGCTGATTTGTGGCAGGTATAAGTATTGCACCGATTTTCATCATTCCATAAGCCAGAAACCAGTATTCGTAATGACGTTTGAGAACGGACATTACCATATCACCTTTTTTAACTCCGTGGTCAAGCATCATGTTAGCGACCTGATTACTCTTTTCGCTAAGCTCCTTGTAAGTGAAGGAATGTTCCTCACCTTTTTCGTTCACCCAGAGAATAGCGACCTTATCAGGATATTTTTCAGAAATTGCGTCAATTACGTCATAAGCAAAGTTGAAATTATCCTTTAAATCAAGCTCGAACTTAGTTAAAACACCGTTTTCATCAAACTCTTCCTTAACAAATTGTTTGTAAAAATTCTTCATAATTTCCCTCTTTTGTACTTACATTTTTTTTGATTTCATTCTCGTCATCTGCTTATAAAACTGATAATATCATCAGGGCTGAGAGCGATAAAATCAGCACCGGCATTTTTGAGCTCAGAGAGGCCTCTGAATCCCCACTCACAGCCGATACATCTGACTCCGGCGTTGTGAGCTGTTCTGACATCGACATCGGAATCTCCGACAAAAATAACCTCGGAGTTATCAACATCAAGCAGTGCAGTGATGTCAAAAATAATCTGCGGATCGGGTTTTCCCGGAATACCGTCACGTTTTCCGAGAACAGCATCAAACATATCCTCACCGAAAATAGTGCTGACAATATGTTTGGCAAAAGAATCCGTTTTATTCGTTCCAACGGCAAGTTTTATGCCGAGGTTTTTCAGAACCCTGAGCATATCTGTAATGCCGTCATAAGGTCTTGTCTTGTTAAGACAGCATTGCCTGTAATTTTCAGCAAATATATTGTGCAGCGTTTTGACCTCATCATCTGACCTGTTATTTTCAGGCAATGCACGCTCACAAAGCTTGAGCGTACCGTTGCCGACAAAGCGATAATACTCGTCCAGGTCATGAACAGGCAATCCCATGCGGATAAGCCCGTCATTTACAGCGTCAGCAAGGTCATATATTGAATTAACTATAGTACCATCAAGGTCAAAAACAGCAAGTTTAATCATATTATTCATTCCAAATCCTTAATTTTTTTAAAAACACATGTAATAATAGTACCATATATTTATGACTTTTCTGTGAATATTATTGATATTATTAAAAAAAATAAAGGACATGATTCATGCCCTTAACTAAAAAACATATGCTCAATAAATATTTTCAGACCAATTCCGATAAGGATAAGTCCACCGAGGATCTGAGCCTTGCTGTTGAGGATAGTACCGAAGCGATTGCCGATAAAAACTCCCACAAAGCTGAACAGGAAAGTCACGCAGCAGATAAAAGAAGCTGCATAGACGATGTTCACGGAAAGAGCCGCAAAGCTTACACCAACAGCGAGAGCGTCAATGCTTGTAGCAACGCCCTGAACGAGCAACAATCCAAGGGCGGGTGACAAGTCGCATGACTCATCAACGTCCTTGAAAGCGTCAATAAGCATTTTTCCGCCGATAAAAGCGAGAAGAACAAGAGCAATATAGTGATCAATGCTTGTAACATATTCAGTGAAAGTTCTGCCGAGAGCGAATCCTATAGATGGCATTGCACCCTGAAAAAGTCCAAAGCACAGCCCACAGGAAAGAGCCGTTTTCCATGCGGATTTTCTCATACACAAACCGTTTGTTACCGATACTGCAAAAGCGTCCATAGATAAACCTATAGCAAGCAACAAAAGTTCAGCTACTCCCATTTTAAATCCTTTCTAATCTTCAAGTTTTGACTGTAAAAGCGTAGAATACTTGTTTCTGAATTCCTCAAAGCGTCCATCATCAAGAGCTTCACGGATTTTTTCCATAAGTGTGTTATAAAAATAGAGATTGTGTTGTACAGCGAGTCTGCCTGCAAGCTGTTCGTCAGCCTTGAAAAGATGACGGACGTAAGCCCTTGAAAAATTACGGCAGGTAGGGCAGTCACATTCAGGGTCAAGAGGACGCTCATCAAGCTCATAGCGTTGATTTTTAGCGTGCATGATACCGTTCCATGTGAAAACAGTCGCATGACGGGCATTTCTGCTTGGCATAACGCAGTCAAAGAAGTCGATGCCTCTGTAAACAGCCTCGATGATGTTGGAAGGTGTGCCGACACCCATAAGATAGCGAGGTTTATCCTTTGGCATAAAAGGTTCTACCTGTTCGATAACGTGGTACATAATATCAGTCGGCTCACCTACAGCAAGGCCACCGATAGCAAACCCTGAACAGTAATCAAACTCACGTATCTGTTTCATATGCTCGATTCGGAGGTCGTCATAAGTACAGCCCTGATTGATACCGAAAAGCATCTGATTTCTGTTGATAGTGCTGTCCAGAGAGTTGAGTCGTTTCTGTTCATTTATACAGCGTTCAAGCCAACGGGTTGTACGTTGGCAGGAAGCTTTTGAGTAAGCGTGTTCAGCAGGGTTTTCAACGCACTCGTCAAAAGCCATTGCAATAGTCGAAGCAAGGTGGGACTGAATCTGCATACTTTCTTCAGGACCCATGAAAATCTTTCGTCCGTCAACATGAGAGCTGAAATAAACGCCTTCCTCTTTAATCTTACGCAGCTTGGCAAGTGAAAATACCTGAAATCCACCACTGTCTGTAAGAATCGGCTTATTCCAGTTCATGAACCTGTGAAGACCACCCATTTTATAGATAAGCTCATCACCCGGTCTGACATGAAGATGATATGTGTTGCAAAGCTCGACCTGACACTTGAGTTCATTTGCAAGGTCAACAGACGAGATACCGCCCTTTATGGCAGCGGAGGTACCGACGTTCATAAAAACAGGGGTCTGAATAGTACCGTGAACGGTTTTGAATTCACCACGTCTTGCATTTCCTTCTTGTTTTAAAAGTGTAAACATAAATTCTCCTAAATCTATATAAAGTCATAAAGTTTCATTGTTTCACAATTACGGGATTCATGCTTTTCATAGTATCCGATAAGTGTGCCGGAGTCGTCACGCAGAGCGACCATATAAACATCACGGTTATCCGTTTCGTTATGGAAGGTATAGATCAGGTTGTTGTCTGAGCTTTTAGCAAACCATTCTACAACCTTGTCGATAATTTCGCAGGACTTCTCGTTGTGGCAAAGCTTTATCGACTTTCCTACAAGCTGACGACCACCGTATTTCTGATAACGGACATCAGCAGCAGGGTTCATATAAACAATGTTGTGTTCAAGGTCACAAATAACGACAGCTTGTCTGTCAGCGTCAATAATGCTCTTGAAATACTGATTAAGATCCATAATAAAACTCCTTTAAAGAATAGCCATACTGTCACCGAAGCTGAAAAATCTGTACTTTTCATCAACAGCGCAGTTGTAAGCTTTCATGGTGTTATCATAACCGAGAAAAGCAGAAACAAGCATGATAAGTGTGCTTTCAGGCAGATGGAAGTTTGTGATAAGTCCGTCAAGCACCTTGAACTCGTAGCCGGGATAAATAAAAATATCGGTATAACCGTTACAGGCTTTTATCTCGTTATAGAAAGTAGCAACGCTTTCAAGCGTTCTGCAGGAGGTCGTTCCCACAGCAATAACTCTGCCACCCTCAGCCTTTGTTTTGTTGATAAGATCAGCAGTACGCTGTGGTATCTCGTAATGCTCACGGTGCATTTTGTGGTCAAGCACTCTTTCATTCTTGACGGGTCTGAAAGTGCCAAGACCAACATGGAGTGTGACATAAGCGATGTTGATACCCTTTGACTCAAGGTCACTGAGCATTTCTTTTGTGAAGTGCAGACCTGCCGTCG
Source organism: Ruminococcus sp. (assembly GCA_030533265.1). GTDB lineage: Bacteria > Bacillota > Clostridia > Oscillospirales > Ruminococcaceae > FB2012. The sequence goes on from JAUNJM010000014.1 coordinate 21,248, forward strand.
GAGCAGCAGATGAGCCGATCTCGTTTGAGTAAACAGTCTGATAGCGTTCCTTGTCCTGAAGCTTTTCTGTTATGTATGGAGGCAAGGGCATCTGACCGATTTCGTCAAGCGTTGCAAAGAAATTATCCTCGCAGTCAAATTTAGCGATACGGTTTCCGTCCTCTAAAATATCTGTGATAACAGCCCTGAGCTTTCCACCGCCGAAAACAAATTCGGTACCGATCTTAGCCTTTTTTCCGGGACGGCAAAGTATTTCCCATTCAGAGTTTCCACGCTGTTCGACGAGCAGGAACTCAATGAACGAGCCGTTGTCAGCCTTTTCGCCATAGATTCTTGCAGGAAGAACTCTCGAATCGTTCAGAACCAGCAAATCACCTTTTTTGAGAAAATCGCATAGATTATAAAAATGGCTGTGAACTATCTCACCGCTATTTCTGTCAACCTTGAGCAAACGTGAAGCGTTGCGTGGTTCAATAGGCTTCTGAGCGATGAGTTCCTTTGGCAGATCATAGTAAAAATCAGATTTTTTCATATCATTCAAGTCAAGCATATCTGTATCTCCTGTAACAAGTGCGTTTATTTACAAAAAATTAATAAAATCCTTTTTATACCCCTTGACATATGTAAATATATTTGTTATTATAAAAATCAAACAGATAGAGGTGCAGTTAAAAAGAGTAACTTTTCTGAGATTTCAATAATCAGAGCACTCCCGAAGCTTATTCAGAAAAGTGAAAGGTGCGACTGCCGAAGCACAGGTGTGGGGAACCTGAAGCTGACTGTAGTTTTAACAGAACTCCGGTTGTCATCATTATTATGGTGGAGTGCTATCGACATAATCAAAAAGTATGTCAACATTCTTATTATACTGTATGATGAACTGGTTTTCAACCAGTTTTTTTATTGTCTGCTCAAGTTTTAACTTTTTTGCAATTTTGCGGGAGTATTGAGCATCATTTTAGTGAATAATGACATATTAAAAAAATCTAAAACAAAGGGGTTTTCGTAATGAAGAAATTTAACGTAGGCATCATCGGTGCAACAGGTATGGTAGGACAGAGATTTTCTTTGCTCCTTGATAAACATCCATGGTTCAACGTAGTGTGCGTAGCAGCATCATCACGTTCAGCAGGAAAGAAGCTTAAAGATGCAGTAGGAGCAAAGTGGGCAATGACAGAGCCAATGCCGGAAGCAATAGGAGAGCTTACGGTAATGGACGCAACAGCAGACATTGAAAAGATTTCATCAATGGTAGACTTTGTTTTCTGTGCAGTAAATATGCCAAAGGACGAGATCAAGGCATTGGAAGAAGCATATGCAAAGGCAGAGTGTCCGGTAGTTTCAAACAACTCAGCACACAGAGGAACACCTGATGTTCCAATGGTAGTGCCTGAGATAAATCCTGAGCATATTGAGATTATCGAAGCTCAGAAAAAGCGTCTTGGTACAAAGAGAGGCTTTATTGCAGTTAAGTCAAACTGCTCACTCCAGAGCTATGTACCGGCACTTCATCCACTTATGGAAAAGTTCAAGGTAACAAAGGCTTTGGCTTGTACTTATCAGGCAATTTCAGGAGCAGGAAAAACATTTGAAACATTTCCTGATATACTTGATAATGTTATTCCGTTCATCGGCGGAGAGGAAGAAAAATCAGAGCAGGAGCCACTTAAAATCTGGGGACGTATTGAGGGAGATAAGATTGTCAATGCAACAACTCCTGCAATCACAACACAGTGCCTGAGAGTACCTGTATCAGATGGTCATACAGCAGCAGTGTTCGCATCATTTGAAAAGAAGCCTACAAAGGAAGAAATACTCGAAGCATGGAAGAACTTCAGCGGAGTTCCACAGGAGCTTGAATTACCATCAGCACCAAAGCAGTTCCTCCACTATTTTGAAGAGGATAACCGTCCACAGGCTAAGCTTGACAGAAACATTGAAGGTGGAATGGCAGTATCAATCGGCAGACTCCGTGAGGATACACAGTATGACTATAAGTTCGTATGCCTTTCACACAATACTCTCAGAGGTGCAGCAGGTGGAGCAGTTCTCATGGCAGAGCTTCTTGCAGCAAAGGGTTACTTTGACTAATATTCTGTTATCATACATGACTTGTCTTTAAGACAAAGGAGGTCAGAACAAATGAAAAATACTATATTTACAGGTGCAGGTGTAGCGATTGTTACACCTATGAATCAGGACGGTTCTATAAACTTTGAAGAACTTGGCAACCTTATCGAGTTCAATATTGAAAAGGGTACTGATGCAATCATCATCTGCGGAACAACAGGCGAAAGTGCAACAATGTCTGACGAGGAGCACGTTGAATGTATCAGATACGCAGTAGAAAAGGTGAACAAGAGAGTTCCTGTTATTGCAGGAACAGGCTCAAATCATACCGAGTATGCAGTTAATCTTTCAAAGACAGCTGAGGAAATCGGTGTGGATGCTCTGCTCGTAGTTACACCTTACTATAACAAGACTTCACAGCACGGTCTTATCAAGCACTTCACAACTATTGCTGAGGCTGTGAATATTCCGATAATTCTTTATAACGTACCGTCAAGAACAGGTGTCAACATCACTCCTGAAACCTGCTTGGAGCTTTCAAAGATAGACAATATCGTTGCTGTTAAGGAAGCAAGCGGAAACATCAGTCAGGTTGCAAAGATTGCATCTATATGTGGTGATGAGCTTGACATCTATTCGGGTAACGACGATCAGATCGTTCCAATCATGGCACTTGGTGGAAAGGGCGTAATCTCGGTACTTTCCAACTGTATGCCTACAGAAGCTCATGAAATTTGTCAGCTTTGCCTTGACAATAAGTATGACGAAGCAAGAAAGCTTGCAAACCGTCTGCTCGGCTTTACAAACGCACTTTTCTGTGATGTAAATCCGGTGCCTGTCAAGGAAGCACTCAATATAATGGGATTCAATGCAGGTCCTTGCAGACTTCCTCTTGTGGAAATGACGGAGGCTAATGTTGCAAAACTTACTGATGAGATGAAAGCAGTCGGACTTGTAAAATAATTTCACAGGGCGAATTGATTTTCGCCCTGTTGTTTTAATATGCTAAGAAAGGAATAATAAATATGACTAATATTGCTATATGCGGTGCTTGTGGAAAAATGGGCAGAGTCATCAATGACGTTATCTCACAGCGTGATGACTGCACAACGGTAGCAGGAGTAGACAAGGTTGCTGAAAGCTATGCTGATTTTCCTGTTGTGGAAAAGATTTCAGAGATTACTGAAAAGCCTGATGTTATCATTGATTTTTCGCATCCGTCATTGCTTGATGACCTGCTTGACTATTGCATGACAAATGGTGTTGCGGCAGTTATCGCAACGACAGGATATTCTGATGAACAGATTGAAAAAATACATAAAGCAGCAGAAAGCATCCCTGTTTTCTTTACATTCAATATGTCACTTGGTATCAACCTGCTTGCTGACCTTGCAAAGAGAGCAGCAAAGCTTCTTGAGGGACAGTATGACATAGAGATAGTCGAAAAGCACCATAATTTGAAGATAGACGCTCCAAGCGGTACAGCTATCATGCTTGCAGACGCTATCAATGAGGAGCTTGACACAAAGTGTAACTATGTCTATGACAGACATTCAACAAGAGCAAAGAGAACAAAGACAGAGATAGGTATCCACTCGGTAAGAGGCGGAACTATCGTAGGTGAGCATGAGATAATCTTTGCCGGAAGGGATGAGGTAATATCTCTCAAGCATGAGGCACACTCAAAATCAGTTTTTGCAGTAGGCTCAGTAAACGCAGCAGTTTTCCTTAAAAACAAATCAGCAGGACTCTATGCAATGAGTGACTTGCTGGCTGAAAGCTGATATACTCCCATTTTTAAGTAGCAGATATGTTTTATAAAAGGCACTTTTGATTGTATGTCAGAAGTGTCTTTGCGTTTGTTGTGACGTTGACTGGTAAAGGATTTGATGCTAAAATAAACTTAACGATAAACTGGAATTTATCAACGGTTAGTGGATTGTAAAGTTTAAGTTTCTGATATATAATTTTTTTAGAGGTGAGAGCTGAATGAATTTAAAGAAAACAGGAAAGTTTCTTGCAGAGCTAAGAAAATCCAAAGAATTAACACAAAAAGATGTTGCAGAAAAAATAGGTGTACTCCCAAAGACAGTTTCAAAATGGGAAACGGGAGAATAACACAGTTAAAGATACCGCTAAACAACACCACGCTTATACAATTACTGCTCCCATGTCATATCAATGTAGGTTTACAAGATTGCCATTCCACCAAGAATGACCATGTTGTAAGCCAATATTGTCGTGCTCAGCCTAATCTGCTTGATGGTCTTCGAGGAGGTTCTTTGCTAAAGCACAGGTTGATTGTATGAGGAATGGAGGTGAGTAACATGATAGAGATACCCGTATGGGAAAAGTACACACTTTCCATTGAGGAGGCAGCCGCTTATTTCAGAATTGGCGAGAATAAACTCCGACAACTCATAGCAGAAAACCCCAATGCGGACTATATATTATGGAATGGTACAAGAGCACAAATCAAGAGAAAGAAATTTGAAGAGATTATTGATAACTTGAGTGCAATTTGAAACAGATGACCGTAGGCAGCGATGATATGTCGCTTACCTGCGGTCTTTTTTTATCTCGTAAAAAGCAAAAGCGTATTGTTACGGCATCTGTACAGACTTGACCCAACAATAAGCTTCATAAGCTTTTACGAATCCACATTTTAATCGGAGGTATCAAACATGGCAAAGAAAAGAGCTACGGCAGTCAAAACACTCGATGACTTCATTGACGAGGTGAATCGCTGTGATTATGGCAGATATGAAATTGGGCTGAACGAGGATACACAAATCGTTAGTACGCTTCGTGCAACAATCTTCTTCAAAAGAGCAAGCTGGGAGTTCATAGGCGATAGTAGATTTGCCGGAAGAACATTGGTGCTATATAGTAACACTGGTGGCGTTCTGTCAAGCAAAATCAAGATTGATGATGTTCATTCGGTTGAATTACTTAGAGGCAATGAATTTGGTGCATCGTATATCATCACCGCAGGTGAAATTAACCCAGAGCGGCATTTGTTCTCACTTCACTACGCTTCTACTGGTAATGATATCAACTAACACAACCTCGTAATATGTAGAAGATTTTTATGTAGCAGGGAGCCTTATTGGTTCTCTGCTATTTTTTTGACACATAATCCCAAAAGCTCCATAAGCTTTATTTTTGTCAAAATGGACATGGTTGGTGAGGATTTTCGCATAAAAAATCGTGCGTCTTTCGACAGCACGATTTTTGTTTTGCTATGATTTTGTAATATTAAAGAGCTGATTATCTCCTTGAATTGCCAATAACAAGGCTGCCGTCAGAGCAGTCCTACAAGGCTAATTCTGCGGGCTCAGGGAGCTTTTTGAGCGTCAATCGTGAAAGTGTATTACTCAAAACATGAGGCGCTGTAGAGGCTCTCAGATGTCTAATACGCGGTGCGTGTTTTATACACATTTTGTTTTCCTGACTTGTATATAACACCCATCACACAAGACTATAGTACGCTCTTTCCGATGTGTCGAAATTTCTCTTCAGCTCAACAGTATGTTCTTGCAAACCGTTTATTCTTGCATTCAATTCTTTCTTCTTAGAAAAAGAAAATATTCCTAATGCGCTTAGCTGTTCACTGAGCTTTCTAATCTCTTCATCGGCAGATTGCTTATATTTGTCATACTCTTCTTTATTCAACAGATACTCGCTTTTAGCCCTTGCAACTTTCAACAAATAGTTATTTATGATAGATACCATTTTTTCGGCTGCATTAGATATTGTGCTTTCATATGCCGCTGGCTCATCTTTCTTAAATACCTCACTAATGATTTTGGACACAACATATTTCCGCAATTCTTCCTCAGACACACCGGTTAACTCGGCAATAGGAGTAGTTGTTATTGATTTGATAAAAGACTTTATTCCTTCATCAGAAGAGCTCTGCAAATTATTCGTCATTCTTAGAATTTTGTCCTTTATCAGCTTTCTATGAACACCTAATAAACCATCCCGTATTTCTTCTACTGGCTTTTCGTCCAACAAAGAGAGCAAGTGTAAATAAGGCGTTATCTTTTCTACAATCTCCTGTTCTCCATAATTACCGTTTTGAGCAATCTTGTTGCATACATCAGTTTGCTTCGATTTTAAGTATTCGTCTACGCCGAAGAGTTTTGCACAATTTACAATCTCCTCGATGTTGCAGATACCCATCGCAATATCGTAAATCTCAGGATTGAAGGGGCAGCTCAAAAAGGCGGCATCTAAAATTCCAACTTTATTCTCTGTAGTATTGATGTTCTGCAGTATGCTTTGAGATTTTGCTATATCGATATACTTGAGAGCATCTGGGTTAAACTTCCCATTTGATATCAGAATCTCCATATATTTGTTAAACAGAGATATTACAAATAGGTCAATGGAGTTTTTGAGTGATGGGAGCCATACTTCTTTACCGTATTTATCCAAGCGAGCCTTTGAGTTGTTTTCTAAGTTTCTTTGTATTGTGTCTATTTCACTACGGAACTGTGCACCTGCGGCAGAAGCCTGTTTTTTAATTGCACTGTTCTCCATAGCAGCCCATACGCCGAAACCGATAATGTCATTTGTGATAATACCGAATCCGGTGCCAGTGATTTTTGAATCTCTTTCTGCTTCAGCCTGTTGTGCTTGGTTCATGAAAGAGTTCATTTGAGCTAAAAGAGCATTAGCCTGTTCCATCATCGAATCACATAAAGCTTTATAAAACATTTTAACGCCGTCATTCGTTGATGCGTCACTACAACACTTCCAAGTGTAGTTCGCTGGCGTACTGCCGACTAATTCGTCAACAGTAGCGTTATAGATATCATTTGCTATAAGCTTCTGTACACAAAGATTACCATAATGTCTAAACTTCTCATAAGTCTTTCGTTCAACCTCTCCAGATAAATTCTGATAATCATAGAAGTTGTCCATGAAATACGCTAACAGTTCTTGTCTGTATGTTTCAAAGCGGTGGTGCTCGTCGATGTATGTAATAATATCTCTCGGTAACTCGTAGTGCTTCTCAAATATGTCTATGCTTAAAACCTGACTATTCATATAATCATCTCCCTAATATAATTATTCAATTTTGAGGGTCTTACTTTATGTGGAAATATTTCTGTTTTTCATTCTCGCTATCCATTTCTTAAGCTCGTTCTTCTCAACATAGATAGACGAGTCAATTCTGAACGATGGAAAACCTGACATATTCATAATTTGATATGCTTTGGTTCTTCCACAATGGAAAATGTTCTGAATATCCTTTGCGGTATACAACGTGATTTCAGAATCCTCCGTATTGAGTTCATCGGCTTGCGCCTGTGCTACCAGATTCATTTCTGCCTTTTTCATATACTCACAACCAAACTGTATTAGATATTTTTAGGGAATACGCAGAACCGCTATGGGATTATTATTGCGCTTTAGCCTTAGCCAAAGCTTCTTCGATTATTGTATTGATGTACGCATTGATACTTTGACCTCTCTGCTCAGCTATCGCCTGTATCTCATCCTTGCGTCCTTTGGGAACTGCGATATTGATTCGGTCATATGCTTTTGCATTGTATTTAGCTTTGCTCTCGTTAGATGTTTTTCCACCCATATCCTCGACCTCCAATAAACTACTATTTACATTATATCACAATTTTGCGTACTTAACAAGTATGTAATGTAACTTTTTCAAAATAATCAAGCGATAAATTCATCAGTTGCGCGTGCGATATGTGAAAGCGTGCGGAGCTGGTGCGTTTTTGAAAATTTTGTGGCAGAAAAAAATGGTGCCGACTTCTGGGAATTTGGGGCGAAAGGGGGCTTGTATAACTTGCACATTGAAAAGACGGTTGTTTTGTGCAATATGACGAAAATATACAAATTTGCGAAAACCTCTTGCATACTGTTTAAGTATGCGATATAATATTGACAGTGGCACAGACCACGCATAAAAAATATGCCGATATATGGCGGCAGATAATACCATATAAACATAAAAGGATGGTTGCACCGCTACCAACGAATACAACCGCCCGACACTGTTTAAGAAAGGGAAACGCTATGAAAGGCAAATCAGAAAACAAAAACAGTGCTATATCTATTGTAGTACAAAAGACCGAAGAAAGCAACACACCAACACAGGAAAGCAGAATGACCGTTGCAGACTTTAAGCGGTACATTGAAAGCCGGAACATAAAACGGGTTATATACTCAACAGACAATCAAAACTATTACAACCCCGAATGTTACAATCCCTCTATACCGATAAAATACGAGTTGCAATTCTGTGGTATTGTTATTTCAGATGCACCATCTATGAACTATATATATTTAGGACTGTTACCGCAAAGCAACCATTCAAATATGATGATTGACCGCATTAGATATGTGCGTATTGAGTATAACATACTCGGCGACGTTGTACACCTATATTGCGGTAGCGGTAAAAAGGGCGATACATACAGATATACTATTTTGATACAGTATGAATAAACCGCACCGTTATCACCACCTCTGACGGTGCAAGGAAAGGCACGAACTACACAACCACACCGCACCGTTATCACCACCTCTGACGGTGCAAGGAAAGGCACGAACTAC
>JAUNJM010000051.1:0-4554 GCA_030533265.1 Ruminococcus sp.
GTAATAGTTTTCTCGAATGGAATAACAGCGTTAGGATTATCAACAGTGTTGCATTTTTTGAGATCATCACCAGTGAGAATAGTGTGAGATGTATATTTAAAGTTTTCAAACCCGTTAAAGTCAATATCAAGTTGACATTCATCATCAAGTGAGCGATTTACTGCAAAAACAGTAATCTGTGATTGATCATCGTTTACAACAGCAACAGTTTCGATATATGGTACATTCTTGCGTTCTCCAACGTCATACGTGTTACATTGGCAGGAAACTTCAAGAGCAGTTCCTCTGCCGTTGAGTGAGCAGTGCATAAACGGATAGAAAATTGTCTGTGCCCAAACAGGACCACCGTTTTCTGTCATTATAGGTGCAATAACGTTTACTAGCTGAGCAAGACAAGCAATCTTAACACGGTCTGCATTTTTTAACAAGGTGATAAGTAGGCAACCAACTACCAGAGCATCTTCAAGATTATATATATCTTCAAGCAAAGGAGGTGCAAACTGCCACATTTCTATTTTAGAATCCTGTTCATTACTGTGGAACCACACGTTCCATTCATCAAAAGAAAGGTTTATAGTCTTGTCTGAATTTTTTTCTGCTTTGATTTCATCACATATTTCAGCAGTCTTTTTTATAAATCTGTCCATATCAAGTGACTGTGCAAGGTAATCAGGAGTGTTGTCAGCACGGTTACCGTAATAGCTGTGCAATGAAATATAATCAATGTGATCGTAAGCTTCACGGAGTAGAGTTCGTTCCCACTCACCCCAAAGTGGCATTTGGATGCCGGAACTTCCACAAGCAACAAGCTCAATGGTTGGATCCACCCATTTCATTATCTTAGCAGTTTCGCAGGCAATTCTCGCATATTCCTGTGGAGTCTTGCTACATATCTGCCAATTGCCGTCCATTTCATTGCCAAGGCACCAAACCTTGATGCCAAAAGGCTTATCAAAACCATTCTTGCGACGCATATCAGCGTAATAAGTGTCGGTGTTGCTGTTGCAGTATTCAACAAGATTTCTAGCATCATCAGGACCTCTTGTACCAAGATTGACAGCCATCATTACTTCGCTGCCAACACGCTTGCACCATTCCTGAAACTCGTCAATGCCGACTTCGTTTGTTTCAATGCAACGCCATGCAAGCTCAAGCTTTTTAGGACGTTTTGCTCTGTCACCGGTACCGTCCTCCCAGTTGTAGCCTGAAACAAAATTGCCACCAGGGTATCTTATCAGAGGAACGTTAAGCGATTTTACCATTTCCAGAACGTCTTTTCTGAATCCCATATCATCAGCAGTTTCGTGATTCGGCTCGTAAATACCACCATAAACAGCTCTGCCGAGATGTTCGATAAAGGAGCTGTAAATACGATCGTCAATTTTGCTGATGATTTTTTGTTTGTCAATACAGATTTTTGATTTCATATGAAATGCCTCCTGAATTATATTGAAATTTAAAAATATTAACCGGTTGTCTGAATATGTTTTTCTTAATACTAATATTATGTATTAGCTGATCTTTAGTACCTAAAAGCAAGATTCGTTAGTGTAGTACATTAAAATGTAAATCTCATGCTTTCAATAATCCCATCACACGTTTTTACTTCATTACTCTTATTTTGACTTTGATATGATGCAAACACAATTTTTGGCCACTTAGCTATAACCCATAATTTAATAAACCAATTGTCAGCAGTGGTTCCCGTTCCATATATTGTTGTTTTATTATCCGTAGAACTGTTAAGGATTAATGGTGCATGAAGATTAATTTTATTTTGGTCAATAAATCTTTTTGCCATAATGCTTATTTGTTCGTCTAACGTTCTCTCATGTTCTAATAGGTTGAAAAAGGAAATGGTCATGGATCCATCACCATCTGGATCATATATGAGTAAAATATCTCCTTCTAATTCTGTACACCAGTTATTTGGTAATTCATAATTCAAGTAGTCTTCATGACTTAAAATCATATATTTTCACCTCTAGTCATATAGTTTGAGTACACCCGTCCATGTTCCCCCATATTGCTGACTAGCCGCTGCAGTATACCTATCAAGCTGTCTCAGTCCTCTTGCAATGGCCTGAGGGTTGTTGGGTTTTAATTCATAAATAATTCGATTATTGAAATCTATACCATCCACTCGACATCCCGCAGCAATTTTCTTTTCCTTTATTACCCCAGGACCATAATCCATCTGCTTATGCATTGCCTGCCCTTTTTCAATGGCTGCTTTAACTTTTGGGTTTTATGTCCCCCTTCCAGTTGTTTGCGTTTGAGCTTTGGAGGTTGTATATGCACTATATCCCCCAAAAACAGCTCCACCAATTGTACTTTGCTCAAAAAATATAATTACTTGTTAATTACAGCTTCCAGTCTATAAATCGGAAAGCCTTGTTCAGAAAAACGTTTTTCATATTCGGTTACAATATTGCCTTCAAAATTGCTCTTGTGCAAATCGAGTGATATATTTTTAAGCATAAATCCGCTTGCCGAAAATTCATTAAGTGAGAACTCAAAAAAATGCATATTATCAGTCTTTTGATGAATCTCAGCATCAGTTTTCATGAGCTTTTTATATATTTCAAGGAAATTTCTGTGCGTAAGTCTGTGCGAAGCGTATGATTTTTTAGGGAAAGGACAGCTAAAGTTGAGATATATCCTGTCAACCGAATGCTCTGGTATATAGGATTCAAGATATTCAGCTCCACCTCTCATGAAATAAAGATTAGGAATATTTTCTTCAATAGCCTTTTCAGCAGCCTCGACGATTACGTTACTGCTTTTTTCAACAGCAAGATAGTTTATATCAGGATTACGTTTTGCAATTTCTCTTGCAAACTGCCCCTTTCCACAGCCGATTTCCAATTCTACAGGATTATCATTTATGAATAAATTCTTGTAATCGAGTAAATTTTCAGTATCTTTGATCTGATAGTTTCTGTCTTCACGATCCATAAAAATAATACGGTCGCCACAGTCAGCAAGACGCTGTTCAAGATTCTTTTTTCTTCTCATTCTCATAAAATGTTACTCCTTATATTTGTCAAATATAATTTCTGTACCGCCAACAGTTCTGATGTCAAGGACATAACAACAACTGTTTCCGAAAACATTTTCCATGCTTTCTATAAAAGTATGAAGCTTATCATCAGGGACAAAAGCCTGAATAGTACCTGCAAATCCACCACCGTGAACCCTGCAAGCACCGGTATCTCCGAGAATATCTTTTGCTATGTATAAAGCAGTGGATAAGCCTTGTTCTTTTGGAAATGATGGTGCAAAAACATTCTGTAAATATTTATAGGAGGAGTCGCCTGATTCATTTACAAGTGATAGAAAAGTGTTGAAATCCCCGGTTATCAAAGCGTTAAATTCCTTTTGAACCCTTTCATTGCAGTCGACAAAATGTAATGCTCGTAATACGGCTCTGTCACCGAATTTTTGGCGTAGATGAGCATAGCTCTTAATAATATCAGCCTTTGAAACCTGACGAAGAACATCGACTTTGAAATATTCAGCTATATCATGCATTTCTCTCGGGATAGAAGCATATTCAGGAGTGAGATCAGCATGGCTTCCTTTTGTGTCTATAACACATAGAGAGTGACCTGAAGCGTTGAAATCGAAATTAATGGTTTCAATAACAGGATTTTTAGGATTTTTAAAATCTATACAAATGAAATTTCCGACACTTGAAGCCATCTGGTCCATAAGTCCTGAGGGTTTACCAAAGTATACGTTTTCGGAAAATTGAGCAATCTTTGCGATTTCGACATCACTTACAGAATAATCGTTGTACAGACCATTCAGAATCGTACCGATAAGCACCTCGAATGCTGCTGAAGATGAAAGGCCGGAGCCTTTAAGCACGTTTGATGTGGTGTAAGCCTTGAATCCACCGATTTTATAACTTCTGTCGGCAAAACCTCTTGCTACTCCACGAATCAGAGCCTTTGAAGTGTTTTTTTCATGCTTTTTGATGCGAAGATCGTTGAGGTCAACTTCTTCAAAATCATATCCTTCGGATTTAATGTGAACTATACCGTCATCGGTTGGTAAAACGGCAGCTATAATATCAAGTGAAATGCTTGCAGCAAGCACCTTTCCGTTCTGGTGGTCGGTATGATTACCACAAATTTCGGTACGTCCGGGAGCAGAGAAGAACATGGTTGGATTTGTGCCGAAAGTGTCGAAAAATTTCTGTGAAAGACTCAAATATCGTTCTTTCTGAAAATCAAGAAGCCTTGACGGGTAAATATCAGATAAATAATTCTTAGCCATAATAAACTACCTTATATAATTGTTACTTGTTTTTTGTCTTTTACGCAAGCAAGGACAAGTCCTATAGCTGAGAGCATGGTTATAATAGACGTTCCACCTACGGTTGAACCAAGAGCATCGCACTTTGAACTGTTAAGAAGTATTTTAAGACATATAGCAAGCAAGAGTACAGTTATAATGACAGAATAAAGCAGTGAGTATTATCAGTATTATATCAGTACGTCAATCGCAATCGTTATCATCTTCGAATTCGTACATTTCTTCAATACG
>JAUNJM010000051.1:4564-5577 GCA_030533265.1 Ruminococcus sp.
GATATTTCCGATCTTTTCATACTCATCATCATTATCAATAGAAACCATAATTTCTTCGTCGCCATCAAAATCTGATTTGAGAATAACGACCTCGCTTGAATCACTGAGCATATCCTGCGGATCATCAAAATAAGGTGTAAGAGCAAAATACTTTTCGCCCTCATATTCCATTGCATCAAGCATTTCAAATGTCTGTTCATTGCCGTCTTCGTCCTCAAGGGTATACAAATCAGGTGTATATTCTTCAGCCATAATATCTGATCCTTTCTGTAAACAAGCTATTTAGGGTGCTTTTAAAGAAATTAAGCACTGTAATATTTTTATTATACAACTATAAAAGAGCATTGTCAAGGTAAAAATGTAAAAGATATATTAAATAAAAAATATTATAAAAAGTTGAAAAAAACTATTGACAAATAACAAAAGATGTGATATATTATAGACAAGGAAAGAGAAAGTAATTAAATTTACAAACTCAATCCTAAATCAGTTGATCAGAAGAGAAAACATTTTTAGACCACAAAGTGCATTTAAATTCAACAAGGTTTTAAAAGTGCTTGTGATAAACTAAAAAGATTGGAAAGGTTAGGTAGAGTCCGATGGAAATAACAGAGCCAAAGCAGAATATCCAAAGACTCGTTAAAGTCTGAAAACGGAGAAACAACTCAGACGTAAGGGCTGATAATCTTAAACTTAAAAGTAATTGAAAAGGATAATAACAGAGTCTTAACGAATAGTTTAACATATAGTCCATTAAAGACGGATATTCTAAAAACTTAAAATTAAATAATTCAGAAATAATAAGGAGTCGATTAATATGATTAACTTTATTAGGTGTCTGAATAAATAATAGTTAGGAGTGTATCCAATGCACCATTCAAGTTTTATTGAGGAAATTTAAAACAACTTGAAAGAGTGATTCCAATGTAAAAATATCTTTAATTTGATATAAATTTTCTGAGGAGTGATGCAGTATGATTATAATCTACTGTACAACAAGACGAATCATTTGA
>JAUNJM010000015.1 GCA_030533265.1 Ruminococcus sp.
CATCATGCTCAACCTTGACAAACTTTTTATCAGCAAGACTGTTTTTTAATGCTCTGATATAATCAGGATTTGTGCCACAACAGCCTCCGAATATTTTTACTCCAAGTGGGATAAGCTTACACATAAGCTCAGCAAACTGCGTTGGTGTAATGCTATACTCGTTTGTTACAGGATCAGGCAGACCTGCATTAGGCTTCACAACTACAGGAAGCTTTGTCCACTTACAAAGCTCCTCGACAACAGGATAAAGCTCTTTCGGTCCGAGTGAACAGTTTACACCAATCGCATCTACTCCAAGACCTTCCAGAGTAAGTGCCATTGAGCTTATTGAACAGCCTGTAAATGTACGCATATTTTCCTCAAATGTCATTGTACAGATTATAGGCTTTTCAGAATTCTCTTTAGCTGCAAGCACTGCAGCTTTAAGCTCATAAAGGTCTGTCATTGTTTCAAAGACTATAAGATCACAGTCACAGCCGGAAACTATCTGCTCTTTGAAAATGTCATAAGCCTCTTCAAAAGTGAGCGTACCTGTCGGTTCAAGGAGCTGACCAATAGGACCTATATCAAGTGCTACAAGAGTATCGGTACCACTTGCAGCTTCTCTGGCATTTTTTATTCCACTGCTTATTGTCTGCTCTACCGAATATCCGCACTCTGCAAGCTTATACCTGTTTGCACCGAATGTATTTGCATAGATTATATCAGCACCTGCATCAATATACTTACGATGTATCTCAATAAGCCAATCCGGTTTTTCAATATTCAAAGCCTCCGGTGTTTCTCCCATCTTCAGCCCTTTTGCCTGAAGCATTGTTCCCATTGCACCATCAAGGCAGATAAATTCATTTTTCAAAAGTTGTTTAAGTTCCACAACGGTCACCTCTTTTTCTATATTCGCATCTGTCTTTCATATTACAGCTTACACAGCCACGTTTCCCTTTTGATATTTGATTTTCAGAGATTCCTATAACTGCTGTGACAGATTTTCTCGGTATAAGAATAAGGCTTTCATTAACGTTAAGACCAATTCTTTTTTGTGCATCAAGCACCTTTAAAATCTCAGGCTGTATTTCAAGTGGAAAATCCCCATATCCCGGAGAAAATCTCCATGTGAAATTATAATCACAAAGCTTCTCTTTTATCTCACACTCAGCCTCATCGCAAACCTGCTCAACTGCCGTTGATGCCAGACAATCGGTAACAACAGCTTTCGCCATATCAACAGTCTCATAAGACCGTATAAGTCTATCGGCATCGACTGATATGGTCGCACAAAGCAACACGCACTTTGTACAATCTGCAAGATGAGCTTTTATGTCTTTACCTTTTAGTACCAGCGATGTTCCAACTACCGAAATACTGTTATCACACTGTTCAATATCAAAAACTTTATAAGTATAGCGTGGTTTTATAACATCAAGTAATGTATTTTCACATTCGTCAATAATACTGATCATCTTTTCATCAGGCTGATTATTCTTAAAGCCCATATATCTCAATGCTTCACTTCTGTTAAGCCGGGTAAGTTTCAAAAAATCACCACACCAAAATTTTTTCTATAATTATACCACAAATATTGCCGGATTACAAGCACATCACGACAAAAACGCATGGTTTTCACCATGCGTTTCGATAAGTAGTTTATTATGCTTGGGTTTCATCTGAATTTTTTTCGTCACAGCACTCATATGGACAATCGTTCTCAAGACTTCTTGGAAAAAACTCGTTTGTCGGGAAGCTTATCTTTTCAAACAACTCGCAAGGACTGTCTGTATTGGTTGAACATTCTTTTGTAGGTATGCAGTAATCATATGCAGGAATAAGGATAGGCACCTCTCTTTGCAGCTGTACTATTGCAAACATACCGATAGTAACAAGGACTGTTTTAGTGCAATTTTCACTGCTTACAGGTACAAGCTTTGTATCAAGGCAGATAGGCTCTACAACACTGACACTTGCTCTTGGCAGGTTCTGATAACAGCATCCCTTTGGTTTCGGATGACAGTTTTTATCGTCTGATGAGAAGTGCTTTGTATTGCCGTCACTTCCAAAAAGAATAACTTTCTTACTGAATGTCGTTGTGCCCGTTACAAACTGCGGTGTTGAGCAACTTGAATGGTACACATCAAGATCAACCTTGAATGTATAGGTCAGATCAACAGTATAAAATCCCTTGTTGAACGGAACAGGATCAATAGCAAAGGTTGTATTCACTACCTCGATACACTTGCATTTAATATAGCTTGCTGAATTGATTATCTCCTGCATGGTCGCATCACAAAATGTCAGTTCCAGATCCTCAAGACAATCCTGTGAACTGCACGAGTCAAATACTCTCATTGCCTCGATACAAACTGCTTCTTTAAAACGATTATTCTGTTTTAATTCGCTCATAAAAAATCCTCCTGACTGAAAATTTAAAGTAAATGTTTTACTTCCCTACATAATATTCAATATGGTCTTTTCTTGTGACTGAACTGTGCTTTTTTATTCTTTTTACGCATTTTTTAATTTGACTTTATGACTCCTTTTATGATATAATCAGATTAGTTTTTTCCCTTGCAGTTGCTTTGTTCTCTGCATATCAGACAATTATACAAAATTCATTCAGATAGGAATAACACATATGAAAAAAATCGAACTTTACTCTGACGGTGCCTGCTCAGGTAATCCCGGACCAGGTGGTTACGGAGTCATACTGAAATATAAAGATATAACCAAAGAGCTTTCAGGTGGTGCTCCCGAAACTACCAATAATCGCATGGAACTGACTGCTGTTATAACCGGTCTTAAAGCCTTGAAAGAACCTTGTGAAGTCGATATTTACAGTGATTCGAAATATATAATTGATGCTGTTACAAAAGGCTGGGCTGTCAGTTGGCAGGCTAACAACTGGATAAAATCCGACAAGAAGAAAGCCTTGAACTCGGATCTGTGGGAACAGCTTCTGGCTCTTTTGCAGATTCACAATGTCCGTTTTCACTGGGTCAAGGGGCATGCAGGTCACGTCGAAAATGAACGCTGTGATGAGCTTGCTGTTGAACAGTCAAAGCTTTTTGCGAATAAATTGCTTTAAAGATTAATACCTTGTTTAAAAATACGAATAAATTGATAAATTTTTCTCAAACACAGTTGCATTTTAGTGAAAAAGGGTATATAATATTACTATGCGAAAAAATACGGATTTGTTTTCCCGTAAAATAGAAAGGTTATGGTTTTAATGGAAAAACGCTTTGTGTATGCCGATAATGCTGCTACTACCTGCGTTTCAAAAAAAGCTCTTGAAGCTGCTCTGCCTTATTTTACTGAACAATATGGCAACGCTTCAAGTATCTACAGACTCGGTATGGACGCTGCCAGGACTATCCTCAAAGCAAGAGAACAGGTAGCTCAGGCAATCGGTGCCAAGGTTAATGAGATATACTTTACAAGCGGTGGCTCTGAAGCTGATAACTGGGCTATCAGAGGCTCAGCTATGAATGGTGAGAAAAAAGGTAAAAAGCATATTATCACTACAGTTTTTGAACATCATGCTGTTCTTCACACCTGTCAGTTCCTCGAAAAACAGGGTTTTGAGGTAACTTATCTCCCTGTTGATGAAAACGGTCTTATAACTGCTAAACAGGTTGAGGACGCTATCCGTGAAGATACCTGCCTTGTAACCATCATGTTTGCCAACAACGAGATCGGTACTATAATGCCTATCGCTGAAATTGGTGAAATATGCAAGTCCAGGAAGATTCCATTCCATACTGATGCTGTTCAGGCTGTAGGAAATGTTCCTATTGATGTCAAGGAAATGAATATTGATATGCTTTCTCTTTCAGGTCACAAAATTCACGCTCCTAAGGGAATAGGCTGTCTTTATGTAAGAGGCGGAATTTCTCTGCCAAACCTCATTTTCGGTGGTGCTCAGGAAAGAAACAAAAGAGCAGGTACTGAAAATGTGCCATCTATCGTTGCTTTGGGTGTTGCTATTACTGATGCTTGTGCTGACATCAATGCAAAGGCTCTTAAAGTATCAAAAATGAGGGACAAGCTTATTGAAGGTATTCTGAAGATTCCTGAAACAAGACTCAATGGTGACGCTGTTAAACGACTTCCCGGAAATGTGAATATTTCTATCCGTGGTATCGAAGGTGAAAGCCTTTTGCTTACGCTTGACATGAACGGTATCGCTGCTTCTTCAGGCTCTGCCTGCACAAGTGGTTCACTCGATCCGTCACACGTTCTGCTTGCTATCGGCTTGCCACACGAGATCGCTCACGGCTCTTTAAGACTCTCTATCAACGAGGATACTACTGATGAGGACGTTGATTATATTCTTTCAGTTATACCAAACGTTGTTACAAGACTAAGAGCTATGTCACCGCTTTGGGAAAAAATTTGCAAAACCGAAGGTCTGACTCCTGAGGGCAATAAGATTAAATTATAAAGGAGGTTTTTTGAATGATTTATAGTGAAAAGGTTATGGATCATTTTGCAAACCCTCGCAACGTTGGCGAAATTGAAAATGCTGACGGTATCGGTGAGGTCGGTAATGCAAAATGTGGAGATATTATGAAAATGTACATTAAGGTAGATGACGGTATCATTACTGATGTAAAGTTCAAAACTTTCGGTTGTGGTGCTGCAATCGCTACATCTTCTATCGCTACTGAAATGATAATGGGCAAGTCTATTGATGATGCTCTCAAGATCACCAACAAGGCTGTTATTGAAGCTCTCGACGGACTTCCACCAGCTAAGCTCCACTGCTCTGTTCTCGCTGAACAGGCTATGAAAGCTGCTATTGCTGATTATTACACCAGACAAGGCATTGACCCAACTCCTTTTGTTGGCGAAGCTTGCGGTTGCTCAGATTGCGAAGGTTGTCATTAAAAAATAAACAGACGGATTTTTGATCCGTCTGTTTTTATCTATACTTAAAGGGTGATATTTTTGACTGATAATAAAAAAGTTCTTGTTGCTATGAGTGGCGGTGTTGACAGCTCTGTTGCTGTGAAACTGCTTGCTGACATGGGATATGAATGTGCCGGTGCAACTATGCAACTCTGGTCTGAAACTGATACTAAGGACGCTCGTGCTGTTGCTGAAAAGCTTGGCATAGACTTCCACGTTTTTGACCTCACCTCTCAGTTCAGGCACAAGGTCATTGACAATTTTATAAACACTTATCTTAATGGTGGCACTCCGAACCCCTGCATTGAGTGCAACAGATTTCTCAAATTCCAAAAGTTTCTTGAATGTGCAAGGTCTATTGGATATGATTTTATTGCTACAGGGCACTATGTTAAGCGTGAGTACAATGCTCAAACCGGTCGCTGGAATCTGAAAAGATCCCCTGATCTCAAAAAAGATCAGAGCTATGTGCTTTACTCGATGACTCAGGATCAGATAGCTCACACTCTGTTCCCTGTCGGTGAACTAAGCAAGACCCGGATCCGTCAGATTGCTGAAAACAGTTATTTTATCAACGCTGACAAGCCCGATTCACAGGATATCTGCTTTATCCCTGACGGTGATTACGCTAAATTCATTACTGATATTGTCGGTGAACAGCCGGAGGGCGATATTCTGCTCTCTGATGGCACAAAGCTTGGCAGGCACAAGGGTCTTATCAATTACACTGTAGGTCAGCGTAAAGGCATTGGTGTTTCTTATTCTGAGCCTTTATTTGTCATCGGTAAGAATATACCTGACAACACGCTGATACTTGGTACAAAGGAAAAACAGGGTTGCTCTTCTCTTATTGCTGAGAATGTGAACTTTATTCCGTTTCCTGAACTTACAGAACCTATCCACTGCACTGCTCAGACACGTTATCACCAGAAGGATGTTCCTTGCACTGTTTATCCGTTACAGAATGGTGAAATAAAAGTTATTTTCGATAATAAGCACAAGGCTGTTTCAACAGGTCAGGCTGTTGTGCTGTATGACGGTGAATACATCATCGGTGGCGGCACTATTATCAGGACTTTTAATGACTCAATAGAATAATCTTACTATTAAAGCTGAGAACACAAAGCAAGTGAAGTCCGCTGTAAGTGACGACACAAATACTTTGTACTCAGCTTTTATTCTTACTGCTGAATAATAGACGGCTATTGTATAGAACGTTGTTTCTGACGATCCCATTAACACACTCGCAACACGTCCTGCATAGCTATCCGGTGAAATGCTCCCGAACAGCGACTCAAGAACTGCAAGTGCTCCACTACCTGAAACCGGTCGTATAAGTGCTAAAGATGTACATTCCTTGGGAAATCCGACTGCCTGAGTTAACGGTGAAAGCAGTTGCGATATTGCTTCTATCACTCCTGAGGCTGAAAGCATTTCAATCGCTGTAAGCAATATTACAAGCGGTGGTATGAGGTCAACTGCTATCAGAAGATTCTCTTTTGCTCCTTTTACAAACTCGGTGAATATATCAACTCTTTTAAAAAGAGCTGTAACAAAAACTGTGCATATAACTAACGGTACTATAATTGCTGACAGACTCATTTGCCCTTTCCTCGTTTTATATACAATGCTGACACCATAAGACATCCTGCAATAACTGTAAGCATTGATACCATAAGTATCGGCACTGCACAATCCCATGGAGTTGCAGAGCCGTGACTCCTTCGCATTGTTGCTACTGTTATTGGTATGAGCTGTATTGACGATGTATTTAACACTACAAGCATTGCCATATTTCGTGACTTTTCAGGTAATTCCCGAAGTTCTTTCATAGCCTTGATTCCAAGTGGTGTTGCAGCATTCCCAAGCCCAAGCAGATTCGCAGTTATATTCATACAAATTGTACTGAATACACTGGTTTGGATTGGCAGTTGAGGAAACAGAAATTTCACCGGATATTTCAATGCCTTAGCAATCTTATCGGTTATCCCTGCCTTTTGTGCGACCTGCATTACTCCTCCCCACAGTGCCATTGCTCCTGACAGACTTATCACCATATTTACTGCCTTACCTGATGATTCTAACACTGACTCCGACAATTCATTTGTTCTGCCATTTATTACCGAGAATAACAACCCGATCATTAAAAATCCCGTTATCACATAATTAATCATATATTCTCCTTTTTGTGTATAAAACATGAATTTTTGCGATTTATAAGGCTTTTTTGTAAAAATACTTGACTTTAATTAGTACAATATGATATTATGATGGTGTAAACATTATTCCAATGTTACATGATAGATTTTGTTGAAAAGGAGATTATATTATGAAATCTACAGGTATTGTAAGACGTATTGACGAGTTGGGAAGAATTGTATTACCAATTGAATTGAGAAGAACTTACGATTTGGCCATAAAAGATGCTGTGGAAATTTTCACAGACAATGATATGATTATCCTCAAAAAATTCCAGCGTACATGTGTATTCTGCAATAGTCCGGAGGATATTGTTGAATATAAGGGCAAGTCAGTTTGCTCTGAGTGTATGGCTGAACTCAAAGGAAATAAGTAAATTAATGCAAAACAGGGAGAATTAATCTCCCTGTTTTATTTTTATGATTATTTTATCGTATATATGCAAAAAAGTGGTCAATAAGATGAGCACTTTTTTATTTCTGATTATATAATTCAAATGCCTTATCAATATCTCCGTCAAATGCGACCTTTCCGCCTTTAAGATATATTGCTCTGTCACAGGTATCTTTGATAGCGTTGTTTGAATGGGATACAAACAATACCGTTACGCCTTGACTTATAAGCTCTTTTATTTTTCTGTTGCACTTCTTTTTAAAGTCAGCATCTCCTACGCTGAGTGCTTCGTCTATTACAAGAATATCAGGCTTGATATTGATATTTATAGCAAATCCCAAACGCATTTTCATACCACTTGAATATGTTCTTACCGGTTGGTCTACATATTCTCCCAAGTCTGCAAACGAGATTATATCCTGCTCTATCTCCTTAATTTCCTTATCAGTCAATCCAAGAAGATAGCCTTTAAGATAGATGTTCTCGATACCCGTCATATCAAGCGAAAAGCCTGCTGTAAGCTCAAGCAATGCTGCTACTTTTCCTCTTACTGTTACCTCACCTGTGCTCGGAAAGGTAACTCCTGTTATCATTTTCAGCACTGTTGACTTTCCTGCACCGTTCTTTCCTATAATACCTACAGACTCTCCCGGATATATCTTGAAGTCAATGCCGTTCAACGCTTTATGACGCTTAACGCCACGATTATTAGTGAAAATTGCTTTAAAACGTGCTTTTTCGTTTTTATAAAGCAAATACTCTTTATATACATTCTTAAATTCAATAATCGGTTTATTTTCCATAGTAATTACCTTTCAATTACAATATGTCAGGAAGAATTTTTCTCAGCTTTTTATAGTAGTGTGAGCCTACAAATATCAAAACTATCAGCTCTCCAAAAAACACTACGGTTTCTGTTGTATAATTGCTGTCAAAAATGAACTGGTCATACAAAAATGCTTTTCTATATCCGTTTACAAAATAGTTTATAGGATTGAAATACATCAAAGTTTTAAGAACAGGGTTTTCAATTTCATAAGTATTCCAGAAGATTCCTGACAACCAACAGAGTCCTGTTATAATTGAATTTACAAGATTCTCAAAGTCCTTACTGAATGCACTGAGTGGTGCTGTTGCCCACGAAAGTACAAGAAAGAACAGGAACATCATCGGACAATAATAGAAAAACTCAAGATTATAAATTGACGGTCCGTATCCAAAGCACAAAAGTACAACGTACATTATTACGCAAAGTAACAGATGTACATACAACGTTGCAAAAGATGTGAACGTCATGATGTTTGACACAGGGAACGAAAGCTTTGTTACAAACTGTCGGTTAAGCCTTATGCACCTTGATCCACCGATAATATTTTCACTAATGAAAAACCACGGAACATATCCCGTAAGCATGAATATGAATCTCGGAAAACCATTGACGTTTCCTGATGCTCTGATTCCGATAGAAAATGCAAACCAAAGTATAAACAGCGTAAACGACGGCTTGATTACTGCCCACACAGAACCCAATGCCGCACCTTTATACTTCTTCTTCAATTCATTGACCGACAAAAGCAGAATCTTTTTGCCTTGTCCTTTATGCTCATTAAGTATATCCGTCAATCCCAAAAAATCAAACTTACTTTTTTTTATGAGAATCACCCTCTGAATTTTGTTTTATAAAATTATCGTCTTAAAAATCTCTTATATATCTTGCCTGTAAAGCTCTTCGGTAAAATAAAAATTAACATCTGTGCTGCACACGGAACAAGAAAATCAATTATATTTGAATATCCCATTCTGAATATTTTCCATCGTACTGACACAAATGATTTTGTATTCGCCCAGTTCTGACGACGTTCATAGTTGCTCTTTGATACACGGTAATCAACAAGCACTTCCTGTATATTCTCACCCTTTGCACCACTATCAAGCATTCGCACTACAAAATCATAGTCTTCACATCGCTTAACAGTAGTATAACCACCAATTCGCTTTGCAACACTCTTTTTAAACACAAGTGTCTGGTTATTGAACGGATTTCTGCGTCGTGCATATTTATGAATCTCGTCATTTGTTTTCGGAGTTTTCTTTATAGCTATAATCTCGTTGGTATCTGTATCAAACTCTCTTATAAACGCTCCGCACATATCAAGTGCAGGATTACTATATAGCAATCTGATCTGCTTTTCGCATCTTTCTGGCAATGCGACATCGTCGGAATCCATCTTAACTATATACTCATTACGGCACTTTTCAATACCGATATTCGCACACTGCCCTGTTCCGACGTTCTTTTCGAGTCTGACTACATGAAAGATTTCGCTGTATTCCTTTTCATACTCACTGACTACTTCATTAAGCTCATCGGTAAGCTCACCATCACAGACAAGTATAAAATCATTTGTTCTGAAAGTCTGGTCAATCATGCTTTGAATACTAAGCCTAAGATACTCCGGCTGTTCTCCTGCATACACTGACATCAGGACACTATATGGCGGTAAACCCTTTGAGTTACAGTTCATTTCACACTGCCTCCTCCACTAAAAGCCTAAATAATTATATCATTTTACCTTATTTTTGTCAAGGAAACGAAAAAAACAGAAGCTCTCAGGCTTCTGTTTCATGTTATTTCAGTAATCTGTCAAACATAACTTGCCTGCACTGGATTTCAAGCTCGTCATTAAGCTTTGCAAGCTTTATTTTCTCATCATTACCACGGTTTATGCAATACCCGATTATATAATCGGCAAGTTCAGGGTTTTTTGACAGCAATGGACCATGAAGATATGTTGCAACAACATTCTTCTCAAAGTATCCCTCAGACTCATCATTAAAGCAATTTCCATTGCCAAAAAGCACCTTGCCGAATGGACTTTTAACACCTGAAGTTTGTCCACCGTGATTTTCAAAGCCAATAACCCTTGTCTTTTTACCGTCAAGTTCTGCCTCTACGATTATATTACCGATACAGCGTTTGTTCTTATCGGAAGATGCAACAGTATAGTAGTCGAACAGACCAAGACCGGGTATTTTTGCTTTATTAGAATCAATATAATACTGTCCCATAAGCTGATAACCACCACATATCAGCAACAGGAATGTACCATTCTTATATGCTGTTACAATACCCTTTTTGCACTTCTGGAGGTCATCGCCAAGCAACTGCTGTTCAAAATCAGCTCCTCCACCAAGATAGATAAGGTCATATTTTGAAAAATCGGTATTCTCGGTACCAAGGCTATGATACTCAATAACGCAGTCGATATTACGCATTTTACAACGATATTTCAACACCTCCATATTACCACTGTCACCATAGAGGTCAAGGATATTTGAATACATATGAAGTATCTTTATCGCTTTCATCACACAGTTTCCACCTTTCCGTTTATGAATTTTTTCAATGCTGTTCTTGTAGGCTGAACTGCTGTATAATTTGCAATAGCATACTTTCGTCCACCTGTTGAAAACAGTGACTCAACAGCTTCGTCAAGGTCAGGTTTTACTGTTATTCTCTCAGCGTTATATCCGCTGTTCTTGATCCTTACTGCTATATCATAAGCACGAGTGCCTGATGTTACAACTCTTGTAACATTATTGAAAGTGCTGAAGTTTATATCCCATATCCACGAAACATCATGCCCGTCCGCAAGATTGTCATTAAGCACAAAAAGGAGTTCTTTTTCATTTTCATCCTCATTGAGCATACGTATTGTCATGTTTGCACCGACAGGATTCTTAGCAAGATTAAGTGTCAGAAGGCTGTCATTATAACGGAATTCCTCCATACGTCCATTATTTACCCTGAATTTGAGTATACAATCACGGACTACATCCTTGTCGATATTATAAACCTTAGCGGCTGAATATACTGCGGCAAGATTATACATATTATAAATGCTGTTGTTCAATGTATAGTATCTGTCACCATCAGCTACAAATGACGGTTCGCTCAGATCAACATCGCAAAACTGAACATACGGTGTCTTTTCACCGAATCCACACTTCGGACAGCGGAAACTTCCGATATGTGAATACTGATAATAGTCATACTTCAGTGCTGTTCCGCACTCAGGACAAAAAAGTCCTTCCCCTGCTTCATAGAGCTTGTCCGTTGCATATTTATACTTCTCAACGCTGAAATATCGTACATTTTTATTGTCAGGATTTGCTCTGCCAAGACGATAAGTGTTTGGATCATCGCCATTAAGGATAAGGTTACCCTCAAAAGTTTCACAGAATTTCTTGACTTTTAATATAAGCGTTTCTACCTCACCGTTACGGTCAAGCTGATCTCTGAAAAAGTTGAGCACAACAAGCGTTTCAAGCTTGAGCTGTGAAAAAACTACAGGTACATGAGATTCATCAACTTCAAGCACAAGATAATCTGCATGGACTTTTCCTGTCATTGTACAGTTGTTGAGCAACAATGAACATATACCCGTATCGAGATTATTTCCCTGATGATTTGTTATAATATGCTTATCACCCTGAGAAAAAATGTTGTTCAGATAATTGGTTACTGACGTTTTTCCATTGGTTCCTGTTACTGCTATAATCGGACAGTCTACCTTGAAGGCTCTAAGACATTTTTTGTTGAGCGTCCACAAGACAAGCCCAGGTGCGTTACCTGCATCACGTTTCATAAGATGCAGAATTTTCACCATCAGTTTACCGAAAAAGACAGTAAGCAAATCTATTTTTTTCATTTTTTATTCTCCCCTGAACATTTTAATATAAAAGCTACATAAACTCACAAGTTATCACCTATATATAGTATTACTTTTTTGCATAATTGTCAATAGAAATGGTGATAATTGCTTGATTATTATGTAATTATATGTTATAATTATTACATATTATCCGGAGGTATGTGTATATGCTTTATACAATAAAAAACGATCAGATTACTATAAAAGCTGATACTTTTGGTGCGGAGCTTCATTCTGTAAAATACAATGATGTTGAATATCTGTGGCAATGCGGAGATTCATGGAAAAGATATGCTCCTGTACTCTTCCCTTTCATCTGTTCACCGACAGGAAAAAAGTACTGTGCCAAGGGCAAGGAATACACTATGCCTGCAAATCATGGCTTTGCACGAGATAGTGAATTTGAGCTGCTCAGCCTGACCGGCAACTCGGTTTCGTTTATTTTAAAATCAAGCGACAAAACTCTTGAAGTTTATCCATACGATTTTGAACTTATCGTTTCATATATTCTTGAAAACAACAAAATCATCGTTTCAAATCTCGTCAAAAACACTGCTGATGATGAAATGTATTTCTATGTTGGTGGTCATCCTGCTTTTAACTGCCCTCTTGATGAAGGTCTGGAATTTTCTGATTATTACGTTGAATATGAGAAAAACGAGAGCATAGTTCAGCCTTTAAATGATAATAAGTGCAGGACTATTATTGATAATGAAAATAAAATCTATCTAAGCCGTGAGCTGTTCAATTTTGATGTTATTATGAAGGACGCTCCTGAATCAAAGAAAATTACTCTTAAATCCGACAAGGACTCAAAATCAGTTACTGTTGAATTCCCACAAAGTGACTGCATTGCTGTATGGTCACCAACAGGTGATGACAATGCGACTTTTGTTTGCCTTGAACCCTGGACTTCCGTTCCTACATACGCTGACGACGGGGACAAGAATATTGAGGACAAAAAACATGCTATCAGACTTGATGGCAAAAAAGAATTTGACTACAGATATTCTATTATTGTTGAATGAGGTGACATGAATGAAAGCGGTTATCCAACGTGTGACTCAGGCAAGTGTTACTGTTGACAACAATATCACAGGTCAGATCGGACATGGCTTTCTTATCCTTCTCGGTGCAGGTAGCGGAGATACTGAGGCCGACTGTGAAAAGCTTGCTGAAAAAATCTCAAAGCTTCGCATTTTCTCAGATGAAAACGATAAGATAAATCTTTCCGTAAACGATATTAACGGTGATATTCTTGTGGTATCACAATTCACCTTATACGCTGATTGCAGAAAAGGAAATCGTCCAAGTTTTATAAACGCCTGTCCTCCTGCAAAGGCAGAGGAGCTTTATGAGTATTTCATGAAATGCCTTCAGGGTAAAATAAACGGCAAGATAGAACACGGTGTGTTCGGTGCTGATATGAAGGTATCATTACTCAACGACGGTCCTTTTACTGTGGTCTTAAATTGCGAAAACGGAGAGATAATTTAATGAACATTCAGATTTTTGGAAAGAAAAAATGTTTTGATACCAAAAAGGCTGAACGCTTTTTTAAAGACAGAAACATCAAGTTCCAATATATAGACATCGAATCAAAAGGTTTGAGTCGTGGAGAATTCAATAGTGTAAAAACTGCTGTCGGTGGATTTGAAAAGCTGTTTAATGACAGTTCAAAGGATCAGACTGCTTTACTTATAAAGTATCTTGCTGATGACAGTGAAAAGGAACAAAAATTATTGGATAATCCAAAGCTTTTTAAAACTCCCATTGTTAGAAACGGCAAACAGGCAACTGTCGGATTTTGCCCTGAAATCTGGAAATCTTGGGAATGATGATTCGGAGGGAAAATGAAAAATATTTTTAAATCTCTTTTAGCTATCACGCTTGTTATAATTTCTCTTACAAGCTGTACTATCCCCGGTATCATTCAGGATGACGAGGAAGATGATTATTTTTTCACCAAAACTGTAACACAAACTCAACCGACTGTCGAAAACCACAGCATTAAATACAACTGGCTTTTAAAACCGAAAATTTATGCTTCAAATATCATTTCTTTCGACGGAAGCCAGCTTGATCCTACTCTTAAACAAAACAAATCCTATCTCAAATATTCGATTTGTTTCTCAGACGGTAAGTATGGTTTTATTGACTACAGTGGCAACAAAATAGTCAAACCAAAATATGAGCATTTCTATTTCTGTACCTGCGGTGAGATGGTTCTGTATAACGTTTCAGACGATGAATATGAATACTGCACTATCGACAGCAAAGGAAACGTTACGGACACCATAACCGAGCATGCAATAAATCTGCCCACATATTTCTGGGACGAAAATTCCAAAAAGACATATGTGAACTATTCCGACAGCAATTTTATATCAGAATACACAGGTAATCTCCCTGTTCTCGCACTCAAAACCGAAGTAACCTCTTTGGGTAATGGTAATTATGCTGCATCAAGGCAGAGCAATCCTAAGTATGGTCTTGTAATAAAAAACAAAATTAAGATTGATTTTGAGTATGATGACTTCTATGCTCCGTCATTTGAAATAGATAAAAACTCTGTCTTTGCTTTGAAAAAGGACGGAAAATGGGGCTATTTCAACGGCAAAGGAAAAGAAATTATATCCTTTAAGTGCAAGGAGATACTCAGTTCCGACTGTGGTGAAGTTATTGATCATTCAGATAAAATTCACCCTTATCTTTTCTCCGATAAATATCTCCCTGCTGTTGTAGACTCAGGCTGCTGCTATTATGACTCGAATGGTAATTGTATTGTTCCAACAGGCGAATTTGAACAGGCAAGGCCTGTTCTCAACGGTAGAGCATGGGTAAAACAGAATGGTTACTGGGGTGTTGTAAACATCGGTAAAATCGTTGAAGAAGAACGTTCAACTGTTACAAAAGCTAAAACTACAACATCAACCAAAAAGTATTCTAAAACCTCAAAGACATCAAAAACTCATAAATCAAAGAAAACTTCTGTTGCCAAAAAGACAACTAAAATAAAAACTACCAAAAAAGCTGTGATAACAAAGAAGTCAACAACAAAGAAAACTATAAAATCAACTACAAGTAATGCTACAAAACCTGTTGTTAAAACTACTACCCCAAAGGTCACTACTACAGTAACAACGACTACAACTGCTCCACCTCCGACAACAGCTACACCCCCTGTTATTTCAGAGGAAATCATAAGCATTACAGTAGAGTAAAAAATAAGAGCTTTGCAAATTGCAAAGCTCTTTTATTTTATTATCAAAATTTAAGATTCTTGATTCTTTCCATTGCTTCAACTGTCTTATCCTTATCACCAAAAGCAGTGAGTCTGAACCAGCCTTCTCCGTTCTTACCGAATCCTGAACCAGGTGTTCCGACTACATTTGCTTCAGCGAGAAGATAATCAAAGAATTCCCAGCTATCCATATTACCAGGACATTTCAACCAGATGTATGGTGAATTCTTACCTCCTGTATACTTGATTCCCATTTCGTCAAGTGTTGATGCGATTACCTTAGCATTTTCCTGATAGTATCTGATGTTTTCTTTTACCTGCTTCTGTCCTTCTTCAGTAAAAACTGCTGCTGCACCACATTGAACAGGATATGATACACCGTTGAACTTTGACCCCTGACGTCTGCCCCAGATCTGTGAAATGCTTACTACTGTTCCATCGCTTGCAACTACTTCAAGCTCCTTTGGAATTACTATATAACCACATCTCATTCCTGTAAATCCGGCAGTCTTTGAAAGTGAACACATCTCAATCGCACACTTTCTTGCACCCTCGATAGCAAAGATACTTCTTGGAATATCCTCCTCAGTAACGAATGCTTCATAAGCAGCGTCGTAGATGATGATAGCCTTGTTATCAAGTGCATAGTCTATCCAAGCCTTCAGCTCGTCACGGGTAAATACTGCACCTGTAGGATTGTTTGGTGAGCAAAGGTAAATAAGGTCTGCATGAACGCTCTTGTCAGGTACTGCTCTGAAACCATTCTCTTCAGTTGCATCTGCAAATATTACTTTTCTTCCGTTCATGAGGTTTGAGTCTACATAAACCGGATATGCCGGATCGGTAATAAGAACAACGTTATCATCACCGAAAATGTCAACTATATTACCACAGTCAGACTTTGCACCGTCATTGATACGGATTTCATCCGCATCAACGTCAACACCAAAGCTCTTGTAATAGCCAGCTACAGCTTCCTTGAGAAAGTCATATCCTGCACCACTGTCTTCATAGCCCTTGAATGTTTCCTTGACTCCCATTTCTTCTGCACCTTTTTTTACAGCGTCAATTACGCATTTTGCAATAGGCTGAGTAACATCACCGATACCCATTCTGATAATTCTATCCTTTTTATCAGGATTCGCTTCAATGAAAGCATTGATTTTTTTAGCAATATTTATAAACAAATAGTTCTTTTCAAGCTTTAAGAAATTTTCGTTGATTGTTGGCATTGGTATCATACTTCCCTTCTTAAAAATATCAGATAACTATATCTCCTGAGAATACTGTAACTGCATCACCGTTAAGATATACAGCGTCATCTGTATAACGAATCTTCAATGAACCACCCTTGAGAATAACGGTAATGTCAGTATCCTTCTTGCAATAGCCGTTGAGAACTGCTGCTGTTGCTGCTGCACAAGCACCTGTTCCACATGCCATTGTTTCTCCTGAACCTCTTTCCCAGACTCTCATCTTCAATGTGTTTTCATCAATAATCTGGATAAACTCTGCATTTACACGTTCAGGGAAAATGCTGTCAAACTCGAAGTCTTTACCAACCTTCTGAATATCAAGTCCGTCAACATTATCAGTGAACACTACACAATGAGGGTTACCCATTGAAACGCAGGTGATATTATAGTCGTTACCTGCAATATTTACCTTGCGGTTTACAACTGCACCGTTCTCATCAGCTTCAAGTGCAACCGGAATCTGCTCAGGCTCAAGAACCGCCTTACCCATGTTTACTGTTGCACCGCAAACGTCACCATAATGACGCTCAAGGCTGATTTTCATTATACCACTGAGTGTTTCAACTGTAATATCGTCCTTGTCAACAAGTCCGTTATCTCTCATGAATTTAGCAACGCATCTTACA
Source organism: Ruminococcus sp. (assembly GCA_030533265.1). Classification (GTDB taxonomy): domain Bacteria; phylum Bacillota; class Clostridia; order Oscillospirales; family Ruminococcaceae; genus FB2012. The sequence goes on from JAUNJM010000015.1 coordinate 17,339, forward strand.
CCGTTACCGCACATTTTACCCTCAGAACCGTCAAGGTTGAACATTCTCATCTTGCCGTCAGCAACGTCTGATTTGCAGATAAGGATTACACCGTCACCACCGATACCGAAATGACGATCTGAAAGTCTGAGTGCAAGACCTTCCGGATTATCAACTCTCTGTTCAAAGCAGTTGAAGTAGATATAGTCGTTGCCACAGCCCTGCATTTTTGTGAAATGAACCTTCTGCTTTTCAGTTCTCATGTTGTTGATGTCAACAATCTCTGTAGAATGTTCATTATACTTACTTCTGATAGATGCTGCAATAGCGTTTGCTGTATCAATAGATGTAAGACATGGAATGTTTCTTTCAACAGTTTTTCTTCTGATTTTAACTGAATCTCTTGTTGGAATACGTCCCTTTGATGATGTTGAGATAACGTAAGCAATCTTACCACTTTCAATGAGTGTAAGAGTATTGTTATCAGATTCGTGAATCTTATCAACAGCCTCAGCAGGAATACCATGTTCGTTAAGCACCTTTGCTGTTCCCTTTGTTGAGTAGATCTTAAATCCGAGATCATAGAACATTTTTGCTGTCTGTGGAATCTCTCTCTTGTCTGAATCACGGACAGTTATGAGAACGCCACCCTTTTTGCCAAGCTTATAGCCTGCTGCTGTGAGTCCTTTATAGAGCGATTCTTCAAGTGAATTTGCAACAGCAAGTACTTCACCTGTAGACTTCATTTCAGGTCCGAGGTGGTTATCAACGTCAATAAGCTTTTCAAATGAGAACACAGGTACCTTTACTGCAACATATGGTGAATTAGGATAAAGACCTGTGCCATAGCCCATATCTGCAAGCTTTTCACCAAGCATTGCTTTTGTTGCAAGGTCTACCATTGGTACGCCTGTTACCTTTGAGATATATGGGATTGTTCTTGATGAACGTGGGTTTACCTCAATTACATAAAGCTCATCATGATAGATAAGATACTGGATATTTACAAGTCCCTTTGTATTAAGTGAAAGTGCCAGTCTCTTTGAACAGTCAACTATTCTGTCGAGGAGCTTATCTGAAACGTTCCATGCAGGATAAACAGCAATGGAGTCACCACTATGGATACCTGCACGTTCTACGTGTTCCATGATACCTGGGATAAGAATATCCTCGCCGTCACAGATAGCGTCAACTTCGATTTCAGTACCCATAAGATACTTATCTATAAGGATCGGATTTTCAATTTCCTGTGAAAGGATAATTGCCATATATTCCTTGATGTCGTCATCGTTGAACGCAATAATCATGTTCTGACCACCAAGTACATATGACGGACGCATAAGCACCGGATAGCCTACTTTATTTGCTGTTTCGAGAGCTTCTTCTGTTGTCATTACTGTATATCCGACAGGACGCTTGATCTGTAATTTTTCAAGAAGTGCGTCAAAACGCTCTCTGTCCTCTGCAGCGTCGATTGAATCCGGTGGTGTACCAAGAATGTTTACTCCGTTCTGTGAAAGATACTTTGTAAGCTTGATAGCTGTCTGACCACCAAATGCCACAACAACTCCATAAGGCTTTTCTATTCTGATGATATTCATTACATCTTCATTGGTAAGAGGTTCAAAATAGAGTCTGTCTGCTGTATCAAAGTCTGTTGATACTGTTTCAGGGTTGTTGTTTACGATTACAACATCATAACCATGCTCTTTCAATGCCCATACGCAATGAACTGACGCATAGTCAAACTCGATACCCTGTCCAATTCTGATCGGACCTGAACCGAATACAATTACAGTCTTGTTACCTGAATTTTTATTTGCAATAAACTCTGACGCTTCATCTTCCTTATCATATGTTGAATAGAAGTAAGGAGTTTGTGCAGAATATTCAGCTGCACAGGTATCAACCATCTTATATACAGCGTTCAAAGGTTTTTCTATCTTACAGCCTGAAATTCTTTCAATTACCTTATCAGGATAGCCAAGCTTCTTTGCATCTACATAAAGTTCATATGGAAGCTCACCCTTTGCAAGCTCTTTTTCCATATCAATAAGATTAACAAGCTTATTAAGGAACCATTCATCAATCTTTGTAATATCATAAATTTCCTTAACTGTAACACCTCGTCTGAGGGCCTCGTATATCACAAAAAGTCTTTCGTCATTACATTCATGAATTTTTGCTTTTATTACATCATCTGATAATTCAACCAGCTTAGGTGAGATCAAACAATCAAGTCCGATTTCTGCACCTCTGACAGCTTTCATAATTGCCTGTTCAAATGAAGTGCCGATAGACATAACCTCACCGGTAGCCTTCATCTGTGTACCCAGAGTTCTCTTTGCATATACGAACTTATCAAAAGGCCATTTTGGAAGCTTTACTACAACGTAGTCGATTGATGGCTCAAAACATGCATACGTCTTACCTGTTACTGCATTGAGAATCTCATCAAGAGTATATCCGATAGCAATCTTTGTTGCAACTTTAGCGATAGGATAACCTGTAGCTTTAGATGCAAGTGCTGATGAACGGGATACACGTGGGTTTACTTCGATAACAGCGTACTCAAAGCTATCAGGATGAAGTGCAAACTGACAGTTACATCCGCCTTCTACTTCAAGTGTATCAACAATTTTCAGTGCTGCTGAACGAAGCATATTATATTCTTTTGTAGAAAGAGTTACTGCAGGAGCAATAACAACTGAGTCACCTGTATGAACACCTACAGGATCAAGGTTTTCCATTGAGCAAACTGTTATTACGTTACCCTTTGAGTCACGGATAACCTCAAACTCGATTTCTTTCCAACCTGAAACGCACTTTTCTACCAATACCTGTGTGATAGGTGAAAGATAAAGACCGTTTCTTGTGATTTCTCTGAGCTCATCTTCATTATTAACGATACCTCCGCCTGTACCACCTAAAGTAAATGCAGGACGGATGATAAGTGGATAGCCTATTCCCTTACTGTTTGCAAAATCAACAGCGTCTTCTACCGTATTTACAACGATAGATGGTATACAAGGTTCATTGATCGACTCCATTGTATTTTTAAACATCTGTCTGTCTTCAGCTTTATCAATAGTTTCAGGTCTTGCACCAAGCAAACGGACACCATACTTATCAAGAAAACCTTCCTTTGCAAGCTGCATTGAAAGTGTCAAACCAGTCTGGCCACCCAACGTTGAAAGAATACTATCAGGTTTTTCTTTCATTATAACACGTTTTACCGTTTCAAGTGTCAATGGCTCAATATAAATCTTATCTGCCATTGCATTATCTGTCATGATTGTAGCAGGGTTTGAGTTAATAAGAATAACTTCAAGACCTTCTTCCTTCAATGCACGACATGCCTGAGTTCCAGCATAGTCAAACTCAGCTGCCTGACCGATTACAATCGGTCCGGAACCAATTACAAGTACTCTTTTTATATCTTTATTTAAAGGCACGATACTCAATCCTTTCCTAATTTATACTTAGTTATTTGCATCAATCATTCCAACAAATTCATCAAACATGAAACTTGTATCCAATGGACCACCGCTTGTATCAATAGTAAACTGTACTGAAAAAGCAGGAATGTCTTTATATTTGAGTCCTTCACAAGTTCCGTCATTAGTATTAATGAATGAAATATCTGCTTTGCCTTTTATTGAATCATTAACAACCACATAACCATGATTCTGACTTGTAACATAAACTTTACCTGTTGAAAGCTGTGTTGAAGGTTGATTTGAACCACGGTGACCGTATTTCAGTTTTTCTGTTTCACCACCGTTTGCAAGAGCTAAAAGCTGATGTCCTAAACCAACTGCAAACATTGGTACTTTCTTTTCTACAAGCTTTTTAAGCTCCTCAACTATTTCTACATTATCAGCAGGATCACCAGGACCATATGAAAGCACAATTCCATCCGGTGCCTGTTCCATTACACTTTCAGCTTTTGTATATGCAGGAACAACTGTTACTGAACAGTCACGCTTTATCAATTCGTCAACCAGATTGCCTACTGCTCCAAAATCATATAAACAGATGTTTCTCTTTACTTCACCTTCAGGTGTATATGTTTTGATTTCTGAAGATGTTGTATTCTTTACAGCATCAACTATCTTGTAGTTCTTCAAATCATCAAGACCGAAACCTGAACCTTCTGTTACAATCTTTCCATTCATCACTCCGTTTTCACGGATGATTTTTGTTAATGCACGGGTGTCAATATCATAAAGTCCCACTACATTATTTTGCTTTAAAAAAGTGTCAAGATTGCCCTCACAACGGAAGTTGCTGGGTTCCTGACACCAATCTCTAACAATATAAGCTTTTACTTGTGGATGATCACTTTCAAAATCAGTAGGAATAACGCCATAATTACCAACAAGAGGAAATGTCTGTACAACAATCTGACCATTATAAGTCGGGTCTGTCAATGTTTCAAGATAACCAACCATGCCAGTATTGAAAACAAGTTCTCCAATGGCTTCTCCCTGTGCTCCAAAGCTCTTACCTTCAAAAATAGTACCGTTCTCCAGAATAAGATATGCTTTCTGCACTTTTAACTCCTCCTTTAATATTGCAAACTTTTACATTTATGATTATAACACAATCATCTTAATTTGTAAATAGCTTATCATGCAAATTTTAAATTTATTAATATTCATCTTTTTTCTGTTCACACTTCCTGCCTTTAACACAGGTATATAAATCTGCATATAGTAATAATGTCCTGTGTTTTAGCTTTTGGACAAATTGTAAAGGTGGAATTAATATGTCTAAAATATTAATTGCTATGACATCTATAACCTATGCCATGAAAGCAAAAGCTCTGCTTAATGGCAAAAAAATATACTGCGGAATCGAAAAAACTCCTAAAAATATCGGCAGTGGTTGTGGTTACTCAATACGTATCAAAGATGATCCCGATCACGTTCTTCAGATTCTTGATGAAAACAACATTCCTCACAAAAATTATTTTCAGCTATCATAAAACCTATTAAATCATTCACGAAAGGAGGTATGTCATGAAAAGAATTATCAACTTCGATAATTCTGCAACTACTTTTCCGAAACCTGTCGGCGTAAAAAACGCAGTTGCTATGGCCGTTGCAAGATACGGTGGCAACCCGGGAAGAAGTGGTCACAAGCTTTCTATGGAAGCATCAAGACAGGTTTTCCTGGTCAGGCAACGGGCTGCTAAAATGTTTGGTGCAGAAACCGAAAACGTTGCGTTTACTCCAAACTGCACCTTTGCTCTCAATATGGCAATCAAGGGTATAATGCAATATGGTGGTCACATTATCATTTCAAACTATGAGCATAACGCTGTCGCAAGACCTATTCACACTCTTGCAAAAATGCGTGGTATCGAATACTCAATAGCGACGGTAACTGATAACGATGACGAAACCGTTGCAAACTTTGAAAAACTTATAAACCCTCGTACAAAGTGCATTTGCTGTACCATTGCATCTAATGTCACAGGAAGAATACTTCCATACAGAGAGATTGCCAAGCTTTGCAAAAAACATGGTATTTGCTTTATCGCTGACGCTGCTCAGGGCTGTGGTCTGCTTGATTTAAAACTTCACGACGGTTTTAATTTTATCTGCACTGCCGGTCACAAATCTCTTTATGGTCCAACAGGTACAGGGTTGCTTATAACTGACGGAAAATATCATCTTTCAACAATAATTGAAGGTGGAACCGGTGCTACATCGACCGAGCTTGAACAGACTCCTTTCCTTCCCGAGCGTCTTGAAAGTGGCACTATAAACACTGTTGGTATAATCGGTCTTGGAGAGGGACTGAAATTTGTTTCCCGCAAAACTCCTGATGTGATTATGGCTCACGAGGAACGTCTTTGCAGACAGCTTCTGAACGCACTTGATAATATACCATCTATAAAAGTTTACAGAAACAACTGTCATCATGTACCGATTGTTGCGTTCAATTACGGTGATGTGAATTCGCAGGAGTTTGCAAACTATCTCAGTGAAAAGGGCTATGCCCTGCGTGGTGGTGTTCAATGTGCAGCTCTTACCCACAATACTCTCGGTACTATCGAACAGGGTGTTGTAAGATTTTCTCCCTCTGCTTTTAACACCAGACAACAGGTCGCAGGTCTTATAAATGTCATCAGAAATTATAAATAGTTTTTCAAAACCTGAAGCTGACACTTCAGGTTTTATTTTTTACTTCATAATTTACAACTTATTTATTTTTTGCTATTGTGCTTTTGTTTGAAATATGATAAAATAACTATATATAATGTGTAAAAAATAGTTATAGGGTTTGAAAAGGGTGAAATAAATGTTCAGCGCAATTGCAGACGGTTTAAATATGCTTTGGAACGTTTTCAAATATATTCAGATAAATGATATTTTTGATATTGCTATTTTATCATTCCTTATTTTTCATGGAATAAAGCTTATCCGTGAAACTCGTGCTCAACAGCTCGTGAAAGGAATTCTTGTTCTTATAGTTGCTTATGTTCTGGCTATCTTCTTTAATCTTCAGACTATGAGATTTTTCCTCAAAGCCTGCTTTGAATGGGGACTCGTTGCACTGCTTATCGTTTTCCAGCCGGAGCTAAGACGTTTGCTCGAAAAGGTTGGTCGTACTAAATTTACTGAGTTTGGTTTCCTCGCAAGCAATGAGCTGCAAGGCTCGGATGAACGCTGGAGTGTCTGCATTGATGCGGTTTGTGAAGCTGCTCAGAACCTCTCTTCAACCTGTACAGGTGCTCTTATCATTTGTGAGCGTAAAACTAAGCTTGGTGAACAGATAGATACCGGTACTATCCTGAATTGTACTCCGTCTGCTACTGTTTTCGGAAACATTTTCTTCCCTAACACCCCTCTGCATGATGGTGCTGTTATTATCAGAGATGGTATTATTCTCGCTGCCGGCTGCTTTCTTCCAAAGCCTCAGAAAGAGGAACTTATCGCTAAACAGCTCGGCTCACGACACCGTGCTGCTATCGGTATGAGCGAAATATCAGATGCTATTGTTATCGTCGTTTCCGAAGAAACCGGAACTATTTCTGTTGCAGAAAATGGTGAGCTGACTCGTGGCTTTTCAAAGGAAAGTCTGAAAAAACTTCTGGGCTCCCGTCTTCTGCCCGAAAAGGATACTGCCAACACTAAAGATAATTTTGCAGGGAGGATCATTTCAAAGTGGAAAAAATAAAGAAAATCCGTCCCCCAAGAAATTGGGAATCCGACTTTGTTCTGAGGATTGTTGCTGTTATTATTGCTGTTATCATCTGGGTGCTGCTTTCAATAACTCAATATCCGACTACTACTATTCAGATTGCAAATGTTCCTGTGCTTTTCTCACTTGAAGGCACTACCGCTCAGGAAAAAGGACTTTCTCCTGTAAATCTGCCCTCTAATATGACTGTAAATGTTGAGATAAAGGGCATGAAATATGAAATCGGTGGTTACACAGAAAAAGACCTTCTTGCTACTGTGGATCTTAACCCTGTCAACAACGAAGGCACATATTCTTTGGATATTGACGTTGCTTCTACTCACACATCAGATCAGTGTACTGTCGTTTCTGTATTCCCTTCAAGCATTGATGTTGCTTTTGAGAAAATAGTCAGCAAAACTTTTGACCTTGATGTTGAAGCTCCTTTCGTTGAAACAGATAAGGATCATATCCTCAATGAAATATCAGTTACTCCATCTGAAATTAAGGTTGAGGGTACTGAAAAGGATCTCGAAAAGATTGACAAGGTTTGTGCAAGAGTCAACGACACCCTCACACTTGCTGATAACACTACTGTTTCTACAAGTGATCTTATTTTCTATGATAAGAATAAAACTTCGTTGCCTATGGAAAAATTTACTGTCAAAAACAAAAACTTTGATGTTGAATTTTCACTTCACCAGAAAAAAGAACTGTTTCTGAAACTTGATTTTTCTGACGCTCCTGATAATTTTGACACTTCATCTGTTCCTTACAACATCTCAAAGGACTCAATATTTATCTCGACTCCTAAATCCAGTTTCTCTTCGTTAAGTGAAAAAACTATCGGCACACTTAATCTGAATGAAATTGATCTTAATAAAACATTCGATTTCAGGATAAGACTTAAAAATGATCAGAAATTGCTTGAGGATTCCGATATTGTTACTGTTTCTTTCGACAGCGATGGATATTCTTCAAAGAAGCTCAATATTCCGCCTGAGTGCTTTAAGGTCAGGAACGCTCCGATCGGGAAGAAAGTAAAATTCAATACAGCGACTCTTTCTGATGTAACGATTATCGGTCCTGATGACGTTATAAAAGACATCAATGCAAAAGACCTTATCGCTGAGGTCAATCTCGAAACTATAAAAAATCAAGGCAAAATTTCTACCAAAGCTGTTATTTACTCCCCTGAACACAACAACATCTGGTGCTATGGAAAATATCAGCTTGAATTAACTATATCATAAAATTTCTGCGGTCTGATATTATAGCCAGACCGCTTTGCTTTTGAAAGGATTAACTATGCCTATCATTGTAAATCAGATAAAAACGAATCTTAATGCTCAGGTTGATGACATAATCAGCATGGCTGTTAAAAAGTCAAAAATCAATCGCTCTGACATTGACACTGCCGAGATATATAAGACTTCTCTTGACGCTCGGAAACAGGATAATATTCAGTTCGTACACTCTGTTTTTATTTCTCTGAAGGATTCAAGTAAAGAAAAGCTTGTCTGCTCTGATTGTAAGGATCTGAATTACGTTGAAAACAGTAATGTTGTGCCTGTTATTTCAGATGTAAAAAAAGATGGCAGAGTCGTTATTGCCGGTTTCGGTCCTGCCGGAATGTTCTGTGGACTACTCCTTGCTGAAAACGGTTATCGACCAATTATCCTCGAAAAAGGCTCTGATGTTGACAAGAGAACTGTTGATGTAGATCGCTTCTGGAAAACAGGACATCTTGATATTAACTCTAATGTACAGTTCGGCGAAGGTGGTGCCGGTACTTTTTCGGACGGCAAACTCACTACACGAATCAAAGACCCTGCTTGCAGGTATATTTCTGAACGTTTTGTAGAATTCGGGGCTCCACATGAGATACTCACTAAGGCTAAGGCTCACATCGGTACTGATAATCTGCGTTTGATTGTCAAGAAAATCAGACAGCGTATTATCGCTCTTGGTGGTGAGGTCAGATTTGATAACGAACTGGTCGATTTTACTTACAACAACGGTCAGATATCTTCCGTAAAAACTATCAATGATGTTATCCCTTGCTCTGCTCTCGTTCTTGCTATCGGCCATTCTTCAAGGGCTACTTTTGAAATGCTCTCCAACAAGGGCGTTTTCCTTGAGGCAAAGGCTTTTTCTGTAGGTGCAAGAATCGAACACTCTCAGCTCGCTGTTGATCAAAGTTTATACGGTAAAAATACCGGTAACCCTCTTTTGCCAAAGGGTGAATATCAGCTCTCACACAGGGACAGCAACGGTCGTGCTGTTTATACTTTTTGTATGTGTCCGGGTGGTGTCGTTGTGCCTGCTGCTTCAGAAGATGGTGCTACTGTCACAAACGGTATGAGCTATTTTGCCCGTGACGGCTTAAACGCTAACGCTGCTATGGTGGTTTCTGTCACTCCTAAGGACTTTGGTCACGCTCCTCTCGACGGCATGAACTTTGCCAGACAAATTGAACGCAACGCTTTCGCTTGTGTCGGAAGTTACTCCGCTCCTGCAACCACCGTCAGAGGTTTTATCAACGACAAGCCCGATTTGTCATCAGACATTATTCCTTCCTACGCTTTAGGTATCAAGCCTGTTAACTTTAAAAATATCTTCCCCGAATTTGTCACCAACATGATGAAAACAGGGTTGTCTGTTTTTTCTCGTAAAATGCGATGTTTCGCTGACGAAAATGCTATCCTCACTGCTCCGGAAACCCGAACAAGCTCTCCTGTCAGAATTACCCGAACTGATGAGCTACACTCGCTTTCTATTCAAAACCTTTATCCTTGTGGTGAGGGTGCAGGATATGCAGGCGGCATTATGTCCGCTGCTGCTGACGGTATCAGAATTGCTCTTAAAGTTATGTCTACCCAAGCTCCAGATTAATTATATCACAAAAATCCCGTGGATATACTCAGATATATCCACGGGTTTCTTATTAATAATAGTAATATCCATGCATTAAAAAAGTTTAAAAATCAACTGATGCTTATTGAAGAAGTTCTAACCTAATTTCTTTTGATATTTATTATCACCAAGTGTAAAGTGACCGACAACACCGTTGAGAATATCATCTGGTATGCCATTAACGCTTCCAAGCAGGAATACTTTTCCCTTATCAGCAGTAATTACTTGTCCACTGCCAATAATGCTTCTGTAAGCTCTGTTCACTGAAATTTGCGATGAATCTCCCATTTCAGGAATTGTAACATACATACTTGCAGTTTCAGCATTCAACACTTCTTCCTCGCTGGCAATGAGCACAAATCTTACATCAGAAGTTCCATTATCATTTTGTCTGAGCTGAT